>JAENXO010000317.1 GCA_016649455.1 Gemmatimonadota bacterium
TCCGGACGGTACCGCGGATCATCCGGTGGGCGGCGTGAGCTGGTACGAAGCCGCCGCCTACGCACGATTCGCGGGTCGCGAGCTTCCGACCCTGTACCACTGGTACTGGGCTGCGTATCCGCACGCCGGCAAGTACATGGTCCCGCTCAGCAATTTCTCCGCAAACGGGACTGCTCCGGTCGGCGAATTTGACGGAATGAGCCCGTTCGGTACGCTCGACATGGCCGGAAACGTCCGGGAGTGGACGTGGAACGAGACCGAGGCGGACCGATTCATCCTTGGTGGAGGGTGGAACGATCCCGAGTACATGTTCACCGATGCCAACGCGCAGTCACCTTGGAATCGCGATCCGATCAACGGATTCCGGCTGATGCTGCCGCTGGACACCACGAACTTCGCCCTGGCCCATGAGCCCATCGTCAGGCCGCATCGGGACTACTTTGCCGAGCAGCCGGCGTCGGACGACATCTTCGAGGTGTACGAGCGCCAGTACGCTTACGATGACACGCCTCTGAACGCCGAGATCCTGGCGACCGAGCAGACCCAGTACTGGACGCGGGACGAGATCGAGCTGGACGCCGCTTACGGTGGGGAACGCCTGCGGCTGTTCCTGTACCTGCCGGCTGACGCCGAGCCCCCGTATCAGACGCTCGTCTACTTTCCGGGCTCCAACGTGATCAATACGGACAAGAGCCCGTCGGCTGATCAGTTCTATTTCCCGTTCCTCATCCGCAGCGGTCGCGCGGTGGCCTTCCCCGTCTACAAGGGCACTTACGAGCGGGGCACCGACCTCAGCAGTGACATCCAGGACGAATCGAATTCCTACCGGGAGCATGTCATTCAGTGGTCGAAGGACCTGGGCCGGTCCATCGATTACCTCGAGACTCGCGACGATATCTCCACGGATCCGCTCGGCTACTTCGGCATCAGCTGGGGGTCTGCGATCGCGCCGATCATGCTCGCGGTGGACGACCGGATCACCGCCGCCGTGCTGCTGTCGGGAGGGCTGGTGCTCCAGCCCACGCAGCCCGAGGTCGATCCGTTCAACTTCCTGCCCCGGGTGACGGTGCCGACCCGGATGATCAACGTCCCGACTGACTACTTCTACCCGCTCGAGACGTCGCAGTGGCCGTTCTACCAGTTCCTGGGCGCCGAGCCCAAGGACAGCCTGTTGGTCGAGGGGGGGCACGTGCCCCCGATGAACGTGGTGGCCCGCCACACGCTCGAGTGGCTCGACCGGTACCTGGGGGAAGTGAAGTAGCGAATTCGTGATGTAAGGAATGAGTCGATGAGCGAGGCCCGAGTCAGTGAGGTCCTCCGGGTGCTGGACCCGGCGCCCGGTTTCCGTCCCTGGCACGGCGGGGCGAGCCCGCTCGGCTCACTGCGCGGAGTGACCGAGGTCGCGGCCGCCTGGAGGCCGGCACCCGGGCGCCACAGCATCTGGGAGCTCGTCCTCCACATCGCCTACTGGAAGTATGCCGTGCGCCGACGGCTCGTCGGTGGCCCCTCCGGCTCCTTCCCGCGCAGCCCCTCGAACTGGCCTGCGGTGCCTGATCCTGCCGACGCGAAGGCGTGGAAGGCGGACCGGGCCCTGCTGCGCGACGAGCATGCCCTGGTCGTCGATGCGATCCGCGGGTTCGACCCGGAGCGATACGATGAGCCGGCTCCCGGCGGTATGTCAGGCTCCGGTTCGGGCGTGACGTTCGGGGATCTCATCATGGGGGTCGTGATGCACGACACCTACCACACCGGACAGATCCAGGTCCTCAAGCGGCTGTACGCCTTGAGCGACTGATTTGTTGGGCTCATTCGGCCGAGATCCGGCACCAGATTCGCCAGCCGCGATTCGAGCTGGTTCAGGACTGACGCTCTTCCCCTTCTTGACCCCCGCTTGACTCGACTCTCCGAGACTTCCGACTGAAGGCACGAAGGACGCGAAACCGGACCGGACCTGGTCCGGTCTCGCTTCCACAACGGGTTCCGAAAGGGCTCCAGGTCGGGAGGCACTTCGATGAAGATTCTA
Source organism: Gemmatimonadota bacterium (assembly GCA_016649455.1). GTDB lineage: Bacteria > Gemmatimonadota > Gemmatimonadetes > Palauibacterales > Palauibacteraceae > Carthagonibacter. The sequence continues at coordinate 2,024 of JAENXO010000317.1, forward strand.
CGAGCGAGCACGTTCATTCGATCGCTGCTACTTCCGTTCGCCACAGTCTTGTGGCTCGGGCTGTCGGCATGCACCAGCTGGAAGGAAATCAATCCGCCGGTCGAACCCGCCCTGGCGACGGAGCGCCCCTCCGAAGTGCGTGTCACTCTTGCTGACGGCAATGAAATCCAGCTCTCGTCACCTGTAATCAGGTCGGACAGCCTGAAATGGTTGAAACTCGCGGGAACCGGCGAGGAGCAACCGGTCTGGGGATCGGTGGCCCTGAGCGACGTTCAGGCCATCGAGGTCAAGCAATCGGACGCAGTGAAGACGACGCTTCTCGTGGTGGGTGTCGGAGTCCTGGCCGTCCTGGGTATCGCAGCGGTGGCAGCCGCGGTCGCTGACGATCCTCCGCCACCGAGGACCTACTACGGAGAACCCGTTCAGTTCTCATGCCCACTCGTCTACTCTTGGGACGGTGAAGGCTGGCGTCTCGATTCGGGCACATTCGGTGGCGCGTTCCTCGAGCCGCTCGCTCGCACGGACCTCGACGGTCTCCAGTACGCACGGGCCGAGAACGGACTGCTACGTCTCCGTCTGGCCAACGAACTTCAGGAGACGGACCACGTCGACGAGCTCGACCTCCTCGTGGTAGACCACGCGGCCGGTACGGAGGTGATTCCCGACGGTTCCGGCAACTTATACGAAATCGGATCTCTCGCGGCTCCGCTTTCCGCGCGCGACGACCACGGTCGTGATGCGCTCGAGGCGATACGAAGTACGGACGGCTGGGGCTGGGAATCGTCGCCCACAGGGCGGGACACTTCGGTAGTCGCCGATATCCGAAGTTCACTGGTGCTCGAGTTCGAGCGCCCGACCGGAGCGGCTGAGGCCACGCTCGTGGTCCACGGCAATAACACCCCCTGGGCCAGCTGGCTGATGCAGGATTTCATCGCCGGCCACGGGAGGGAAACAGAAAGCTGGTACGCCGCAATGAACTCCGATCCCGCTGCGTCCGGAGCGCTGGGCGATGCGCTGGCTCGAGAGGCGTTCCTGTCAGTCTCGGTCTGGACGGGCCAGAGCTGGGAGTACCGCGGGCTCGTGTGGGAGGCCGGGCCGGAGATCGCAAAGCGACAGGCCTTGCCGCTCGATCTCGCCGCAGTCGCCGGTGAGACAGTTCGAGTTCGCCTCGAATCAGTTCCGCTGTACTGGAACCTGGACCAGGTCGGAATCGACTTCTCGGCATCACTCGCCCCCGAGGCCCGGATCGTCGAACCCGAGCGGGTGACGATGGAGAGCGATGGGCGTGACATGCTCTCGCTCCTGGCCGATCGGGACGGACGCGAACTGGTGCTCGAGCCTGGAGATGCGGCGGAGTTGAGTTTCGAGGTTCCGCCGGAATCGGACGGTCATGCTCGGAGCTATCTGATCGCGACCACCGGCTGGTACCGGATTCACACACGGCACTCTGATCTTCCGCCGCGCCCGGAGCTTGCACGAGTCGGAACGGAACCCGGAGCCGTGTCACGGCTGTCGGTGGCACGCCTCAACGAAGCGATGGCTGGACTCGAGGCTCGTGCGGCACTGATGACGATGAGCGCCCGGTTGGACCTCGGTGGAAGGAATGGACAGTGAGTTCGCGCGAAGTCTGGATCACTGGATGCGGGGCGGTGACAGCGGCGGGTGTCGGAACGCCGGCGCTGAAGAAGGCCCTGATGGAGGAGCGGTCGTGCGTGTCGATCGAGAGTGTCGGGGGGCCGCCTCTTGGTCGCGCGCCCGGCCCTCCGCCATCTCGTGCGGGACGAAAGCTGGACCGGAGCGCGCAGTTCTTCCTCGCGGCGGCGA
>JAENXO010000516.1 GCA_016649455.1 Gemmatimonadota bacterium
CAGTGTCTCGCTGCGCTCGACGCCGAGTCCTGCCGGGCCCATTCAGCCAGCCAGGAAGATAAACAGCGCTGCCACCCCGCCACACACCGCTAATGCGAACAAGAACACGATCGCCTGCGCCTTGGCTTCCTGGGCCGGGCCGTATTTGACTATCGGGTGCTTCGTTCCACAGTAGGGACAGCGGGGAGGTTGATCCGAGACTTCGTGGCCACATATTCGGCAGGGCAGCGATTCCATCGGCAACTCCAGTCGGGCAGGGGGTCCTGACCCTGCCCGACCATACCCTCGCGCCACTCAGGAGTTCGACCCGGGAGTCCCTCGGAGTCCCGGGTCGCTGTGCCTCAAAAGAATCGCACGCCACCGGTGATCTGGAATTCCGTTCCGCTGCGCGGGTAGCTCTGGCCCTCGTAATCCGCGGCGACCGACAGGTAGCCCATGTACAGACCCAGATCTACGGCGATCCAGCTCCCGAGCGGATACGCGGCGCCGACTCCGCCCCCGAATCCCCAGCCGCTCTCGCCGAGCCGGCGCCCTTCCTCGTACGCGAACCAGTTGTACGAGGCTCTCGCCAGCACGTGTGGACGAAGACCCGTCCGGGGCAGGAAGAAGGTGTAGCGCGGCTCCAGGAAGGCGGACCACTTCCACATACTCTCGTCGATTCCGTTCACGTCGTGCACGGTGGCGCTACCTCCGACACCGACTCCCAGGCCGCCGGTCCAGGTGTAGAACAGCTTGCCCTCTCCTCCGAATCCGTCCTTTTCCTGATCGAATTCCTCTCCCCACAAGGCCGTGAATAATAGGTCCGCCTGGAATCGAAACCCGCTCTCGCTCCTGTCCAGAGCCTCAGACCTCGTGCTCTCGACATCGACCCGGTCACCGTCGAGGCTGATCACGATCCGCTCGGTCTGGCCCCAGAAGAAGCTGCCCACCGGCCTTCGAACGCAATCCGCCGGCAGAGTCACGAGTCTCTCAGTCTCCGGAACGAGCAGTACCGAGGCGCCGGCGCCACAATCCAGGATCTCCGTCGAGATCCTGGTGCCCGCATTGACATCCAGCGGCAGTTCATCGACTGCGATCAGGCCGCTGATGCCGGTTGTACCGATGTCTCGTCGCGTACGCTGAGTCAGGATGTCGACATCGACGCCCTCGACCGGAGCGCCTGCGTCCTCGATGCGGACGATCAGCGTACCCGTAGCGCGCTGGGCCGAGGCGCTGGCCGGCACGAGCAACAGGGCTGTGAGAACGGCGGAGGCAATGCCTGCTTGGAACAGCGGCCGCTTACGAGTCATTCCGGGTACCTCTCATTCGCGTGCGAACAAGGACATGAGCGCCGCGGCTTCGCGGCACTTATGGTTGCCAAACAGGCAGAAATCATACCATCTTTGGCGCCGGAGATGAACCAGTCCACCGGCGCGCCCCGTATTTACGCGAGGCGGGTCGGTTGTTGCATCAGTGCGACGAGCGAGTTTGCGAATAATTAGCTGAAGTCGTAACTGGTTGGCAAGATGATACTTATGGCATGGCCGGTCTCGGCACCGGTCTTGCCTCTGAACCGAATCGATCGAATAATATGACGCGCGAAGCACCAAGGAGAATTGACATGACGGGACGGAAGACTCTGCTTACAGCCTCCGCGGTCGCCTGGGTACTGGCGGCGGCCTGCGGTTCGAGCGACGGTGACCCCACGGGACCGAACACTGGTCCGGGCTCGCCGACGGCGACGATCACGGCTCCGGGTACCGGAAGCACATACACGGCGGGGCAGCGCATCTCGTTCGCCGGGTCGGCGACCGACGCGGAAGACGGTGCGCTCTCGGGCACCTCGCTCGCCTGGTCTTCGAACCGGGACGGGCAGATCGGTTCCGGCGCGGCGGTCGACTACAACGGACTTACGGTCGGGTCGCACACGATCACTTTGAAGGCGACCGATTCCGATTCGAAGTATGGAACGGCTACCGTTTCGCTGACGGTTGAGGACGTACCGGATCTGCCTCCGGTTCCACCGGCGACGATTCTCATCGAGGACGATATCGACGACGAGAATGGTGGAGTCGCGGGGAAGATGGTCACGTCGCTGTCGAACTGGAACGTCACCCGGAATTGCATCGACCTGCACGGGCCGGGCTCGACGAACCCGCTACCGGGCAACGGGCTGTACATGGACCTGGACGGAAC
>JAENXO010000194.1 GCA_016649455.1 Gemmatimonadota bacterium
GTCTCGGCCTCGTCGCCTTCCCTCGGGTCGGCGCGACCCAAGAGTATGCGAGTCTGGCTCTGGACGGAACGGGCGGCGGCTGGACAGGGTAGTGTGGCGGGAGGACGGAGCGCGGAGGGAGAAGGGGTCGCGGACCGGTCGCTACGGCGACCCGGTTCGAGGAAAGTCCGGGCTCCGCAGGGCACGATGCCGGGTAACGCCCGGGCGTCGAGAGGCGACGGAAAGTGTCACAGAGATCAGACCGCCGATGGCGGCTTCGGCCGCACAGGCAAGGGTGAAAAGGTGGGGTAAGAGCCCACCGCGCTCGCCGGTGACGGCAGCGGCACGACAAACCCCATCGGGAGCAAGGCCAAACAGGAGCGAGCGGTAGCCCGCCGCGTTCGAGCTCCGGGTAGGCTGCATGAGGCGTCGGGTAACCGGCGTCCCAGATAGATGACCCCGCGGGCCTCACGGCCCGTCACAGGACCCGGCTTATCTCCCTCCGCATCCCGTCACATCGAAGCGGGGCACGTTCGGCGGTCCGGCAGGTCAGCGGTCGCTGCCGCCTTCCAGGGCCGGATCTACCAGAGGATTGGCGAGCGCCCGAAACCTGACGTTCTTCGTCTGAACCGGGATTCGGACACGCCCGGTCTGGCCCCCAAGCAGTCTGACCGGCGTCGGGTCCGGAAGCCTTGCCCGCGATGGAAGACTCTCAGGCACGATCTCGACCGAGTACTGCCCCGGGCGGAGTGAGTTGAGCCGCACTGTTCCGTCCCGTCCGGTCCTCAAGGCCCAGGCGGAGCCCGGCTCGTTTACCAGTGACACGGAAATATCCGACAGCGTGTTCTCTCCCGGATCGCGCACGCCGTCTCCGTCCTCGTCGAGGAAGACTTCGATCTCCAGCGCCGTCGAAGGAACTATCGGGACACCGATATGTGGGGCAGTCGGCACCACAGGGGACTCCGGCGGAAGAAGTCCCGACTCGAGAGATGTGGGGTCAATGGTTACAGAGGATCGACCGCCCGCCGTGACAAAGCGGAACCGACCGAGCCCATCCGTCACGGCCTCTTCGACGCCCGACCGCACCAGGACTCCGGCAGCGAGTGGCTCGGTTCCGGTGCGCACTCCGTTTCCGTCCATGTCGATGAACACCACGCCGCTGAGAGGCGCCGGCTTCTCGATCGGCATCGCGAGATCGAGGCTCTGGCGGATTCCAATGGAAGCTTTCCATCCGCGAACCGAGCCTGGCCCGAATTCCTGGACGGTCTCGGCGCCCAGCATCAGAACTGTGCCGCGCAGCGCCACGATCTCGGCACCGACCTGGAGCAGCGGATTTCGATAGGTGAAGGACCGACCGAGTGGCAACGCGCCATTAACGAATACAGATGCTCGACGGAGCAGCCTCTGGCTCGCCCCGAATTCCAGCATTGTCTCGGCTCCGAACATGGGCTCGTATGTATGCCGCAGTCCGCCGCGAATCCAGCCGGCACCACGGTACCACTGGGCCCCGACGCGAGCGTACCGGACCGGACTTGTCAAACCCTCGCGGCTTACAACGCCCAGTTCCAGCGACCCGTCCAGGAATACGTCGCCCAGCGGTAGAGCGAGGTTCGCGACCGCTGTGCGATAAGTCCGGGAGTCGAGGTTCTTCCAGTTGCGAACTCTACCCAGGAGATCGACGCTCGCGCGGCCGTTGAACAGTCGTCCACCGAGCTCGGCGCCTTTTCGCTCCGGCTCGATTTCAGTCCCGAGCAACGGGTCTTGCTCAAAATAGGCGCCCGCGAGAATGCCGAGTCTCCGGGTGACTCCTAAAACGCCGTTCGCTCGCAGCTGGCGGCCCGGGAGGCGGCTCTCTCTGCCAATTCCGGGGATGGTGCGAGCGCGAACGTCCAGGGCACTCGGCCCACTGCGATATGAGTAGACGGCCTGAATGGCCGGGCCGGTCGCTTCCTCTCCGGATTCAAAATCCTGGACTCTCATCCAGCCTGCCTCGACAGATGCGAGGTGAGCCGACCCCCCGTTCCAGTCGATGGAGGCCAGAGCACTCATCACGCGGCTGCCCACACCGGGATCGAAGAATCCCCTGCGCTCCACGTCGTCGATTCGAAGACCGACGGTAGACCAGGAGAGAGAGTGGTCCAGGCGTCCCGAAACAACGTGGCCATCCACCCGGCTACCACCGGTCGTCGGTGCCGCGACGAGAGCGTTGACCATCCAGGGGCCCGTGCTCGCCCGGAGGTTTCCGCCGACTCCCTGCTGGATGTTGCCAGACAGGGCGGATGTGCGGAGTGTCAATTCACCGAGCGCTGCTTCGAATCCCGGACGCCGGAGAGCCAGGAAGTACCGGGGACCGTATGGCGCACCACGAAATGCGAAGCTCATCCCCTCTTGAGGGGTGCTGCGGAAGCCATACTCGATCTCGGTCTCGGCTGCTACTGTGCCTCGACCCCAGACGGCGATTACCGGATTGGCGACACTGTTCGCATCGGCTCTCTGGCGGATCGTCGTTCCTACGAAAACCGATGTGGGAACTCGAACCACGCCGGAGAACAGGCCACCTGGCTCCTGGATGACCGCCGAGACATCGGCCGGTATAGCCGTCTCTCCTTCGACCGTGAGGCGAGCCGCCGCCGCCGTGCCGATCGCCGCGTCTGCAAATACCTCCAGTCGCAGGACCCCCTCGGCTGACTGCCCCTGATCGAGAACGTATACCGGCGGCGGTTCGTCATTCGCCACGTTGCCGTGTGGTATGGCGATGATGACCGCCGTGTCGGGCGCGTTTCCGGTATTCGTGACTCGAAAGTGGACCTTCAGCGTACGGCCACGGGACGCCCTGCTCGTGGAATCCACGGAGAGTTGGAACTCCTGCAGCCGCCGAACTTCAACCCGAGCATCGACGGTATCCTGTCTGCCTGCCGGTCCTACGAGGACTACGCGGGCGATCGTCTGGTCGCCAGCAGTCAGGTCAGGGCGTAACGCCAGCGTTACCGGGATCAGCTGCTCTTCGCCGGCAGACCAGGAGTACACCCCCGTGGTCGGTCCCATGAGCCGTCCGGCATCGACCTCGAGGATCGTGTAAGCAATGGAAAGGCTGTCAGACGATCCGGCGTTCGACAGCGAGGCCGGTATCTCGATACCCACGGTGACGATCTCGCCGGCGCCTCGTGCGGCGGTTCCCTGTGCCAGGGCGATTCCTGAGTGCATTCCTGACAGAACCAGCAACGCGAAGAATCGCTTTGCCAGGCGGGAATACCCGGGTCGGCCCCGCGCCCGGACGCTCATGTCCCTTTCGCCGTGAAGCGCAGGACGGCGTCATAGCTTCCGGGCGCATCCCGGTCGGCAAACAGGAGGGCCCTGAATCGAAGCAGTACATTCGATCGACCGTCTCCCTGCAGGACCACCTGGTTGGCCAGGTCGACCGGCGTCCAGCCCCCCGCTCCCTCGACCTGCCACTCGAGGTCGGAGACCGGCTTTCCGTAACCGCCCATGTCGAGATCATCGGACGCGAGACACAAAGTCCAGGACTTCCTGTTCCCACGGGGGTTCACTCGAATCGTGACGGTTCCGGACATCACCCACCCGACGAAGAAGTCCATTCCGGTGGGGTTGGGAAAGACTACAGGATCGGGAGCGACGTCGACCTTAGACCGATCTGAACCGGTATCGCATGCCGCCTGGGCCGACGCATTGCCTGCGAGCAGCAGAAGTAGACAGAGACCGAGCCCCAGCGGGCGGATCATTCACTGACCTCGCGCCTCAGGGAACGCGGAAGGGGATCTGCGTTCCGGCCAGGTACTCTCCACCGAAGTCGAGCATCGGGACGGCGAGGTATTGCCCGGGGGCAAGATCATCCGGGAGTTGAACCGCCAGATGGCGCTTCGAACCGGGAAGCACCGTGAATGGTCGCACAGCGCTCGAAGCGACTACCGTTCCCCGGAAGTCCCGGACCTCGACCGAGCCGACAGGCCAGGCGGGAGCCCCGCCCGGATTCGCGTATTCGAGCTCCACTGACCGGATTCCGTCTTGTTCGACGATCGAACCGGCATGGAACTCACCACCGGGCGAGGTCGCGTCGCCGATACCGAACACCTTTACCCCGATGCGCTGGTTGATCACCACCCCGGATTCGGAGGTGGCGGGACTCTCGACGAATATCATGAACCAGCAGGACTCATCCCGGGGGCCACCAGGAATCTCGAATCGCACCTGCTGGGACTGCCTGGCCTCGACCGACAGAGCATCGGGTGTGATGCGGACATCGTCCCCGCAGCTGCTCGGGTGGGAGCCACTGGGGAGATAGGTGTGGTCGCCCTCTGGCGATTGATCGAAGTCGACCGTTTGCAGCCGAAATTCCAGGGACCCTTCACTCTCATTCCGGATCGACAGGAGACCAACAGATGCGTCACCGTCCGCCTGCCGCGGAAGCGTCAGGATCACCGGGCTGACCGAGAATTGCGCCCGGCCGCTGGAAGGTGCGAGCAACGCGATACAAGCAAGCAGGCCGAACGCGACATGCGTTCGGCCTGCCCGGCTCATTGATTTCACTACTCGACCCACCGATCGCGCCACTCTACCCCTCGCTCTCATCACCTCGTTCACCATTCATCGTGACGGGAACAGCACGGTCAGTTCGGTACGACCGTGTATGTGAAGCCGAGATCGTACGTGCCAGGCACGTCAAGGGCCTCGTCCAGGAGGATCTGGTAGTCCACCGTGGAGCTCCCGGCCCCCGCCGGATTCGCGGTTGAGACGTCTGCAGCGGTCGTCGAGATCGGGACGAACGCCGTGCCGTCCACCGAATACTCGAGGTCGCTCGCAGGCTTGCTGTAGGTTGAGCCGGTCGGTGTGAAGGCGGCAGCATTGGCCCTGATCTCCACATCGTGCGCCACGTTACCGAAGTATGTCAGGGTGCTGGTCTCGTTTGCGCCGACCACCCCGAGACCGAACTCTGTCGCGGTCGGAGTCGGGAAAGTGACGTTGTTGAAGTCGATGCTGATGAACAGAATCGACCCGATCGTCAATTGGGCAGTCGCCGGAACGGTCGCTGACGTCGTTCCGATTCCCGTGGCCTGTGCGTTGGCGGTCCGGGCGGTGGCGCCGAACATCGCGACGGCGGCCGTTAGCAGCAGCAGCTTCTTCATGTCTCAAATTCCCCCGTAATCGGTGGTGATCCGGCTTGCCCGGCTGACTGCCAGCTTCGGCCGTCGTGGGGCCCTGTTCGCCTCCGAATGGGCAAGCGGTGTTCCCACAGCGGGTTCAAGCCGCGCAGGACGGCACGGGACGCATCCAGATGAGATGCCGTAAGTGTTTATAGGTGAAAAGGTTACAGAAAACTGTGCAGAACTCTGAAGCAGAACGCCCCGACCGCCGGGAGCCACCCGGTCAAGTCGGGCAAAAGCGGCGACTTCCACTTCCCCGTGGTGTCTTGCAAGAAATTTCTGCAGCACGGGCTCGCAGGAGCAGGCGGTGGGCCAGATTTGCGCGTCGCGGTTGAGCGATAGTCATTCCGCCGGTATGTTCGGGCTCCCGAATCTTCTTATCGTGACGTACCGACTCCCCGGTTCCAGGATTGAGTGTGACGAGCCACGGACCAGCCGCCGACGCCCGTTTCCCGTTCGAGCAGCGGACGCTCGACAACGGGATGAAGGTGATCGTCCAC
>JAENXO010000278.1 GCA_016649455.1 Gemmatimonadota bacterium
CCGGCGTCGTGAGATGACCCCCGGTCGAGGTTCCGTCGGACCTGATCACCCCGAGCGTTCCCAGCGCGGCCGCAGGAGTTCGGGCCGACAGGAGGTGTCGCAACAGAAGGGCTGTCGTGGTCTTTCCGTTCGTACCCGTAATCCCGACTACGTCGAGCTCGCGGACGGGGTCCCCGGCGAACAGCTGCGCCAGATGTGCAGCCGCGATGCGAGTATCAGACACGACGAAGCGGGGAAGGCCCGAGGCATCCCCCGCGTATTCGACAATGGCGGCGGCCGCCCCGGCGGCCGCGACCCGATCGAGGAAAGAGTGGCCGTCGAAACGAGTGCCCGGAATCGCGCAGAACAGGTCGCCCGGCCCGATAGTCCGGGAGTCGAGCCGAAGCGCCTCGAAGCCGGGCGGCGGGGTCCCCTCCCATAATCCCTGCAGACCTGCGTCTCGCAGTCTCTGCTCGACTTCAATTCTCGAAATCACGACATACTTCCCGCACGGGCCGCCCGCTCGCAGTTGATGTTTCTGGTCCGTCTCAACGGAGGATGACACTGGCACCGCGCACGGCTGTCATGCCGGCGGCCGGCACCTGGTCCGTCACTTCGTCGCTACTGTGGATCTCTACCTTCAGCCCCAGCTCATGAAGCCGGCTGACCGCGGCCCGAACGTCCAGACCGCGTACGTCGGGCACGGACACTTCCGCGATATCGGATTCAGAATCCGGGGTCCATTCGAATTCGTCTGCAACAGCCTCGCCATTCGCGGCGAAGCGGTACACGGAGGCCGGCCGGATGTGGGCGCGAGGCTCGGCGTCCGGGCTCCGTCGATCCACTCCGGAGCTTGCGGCACGGCTCCAGTCGAGGTCACCCCCGGGGAAAGTCCTGGGAGTAACGTCGGGCTTCGGACCGGCCCCATCCATCAGACCGGCGTCCTCACCGGCCAGCATTGCCTGCAACACGCGCCGACTGACCGGCGCCGCGATGCCGCCTCCGTAATACTGTCCCTGCGGGTCTTCCAGCTTCGTGAGAATGACGAGCCGGGGATCGTCGGCCGGGGCGAAGCCGACGAACGATGCCGCGTACCGCCGGTCGTCGTAGCCACCGTTCGAGGCAATGCGTGCCGTACCGGTCTTGCCCGCGATCGAGAGAGTCTCCAGAGCCGCCCTGCGTCCCGTCCCCTCTTCGCTCACCACCCAGGTGAGAACCTCTGTGACCTGCGAGGCCACATCCTGGTGGACGACGCGACGAACAGCTTCCGGAACCGACCGCCAGGTGGTCTCACCGTTGAATTCCCGGATCTCCCGCACGAGGGTCGGCCTCATCAGCACGCCGCCATTCGCCAGACTTCCATATGCGGCGACCAGCTGAACAGAGGTGATCAGCAGCTCGTAGCCGAACGCCAGCGAGGCCTGGCTGACCGCAGACCAGGATCCGGGTCGACGCAGGAGGCCGGCCGACTCCGAGGGTACCCGCACACCCGTGGGCGTCCCGAATCCGAAGTCACGCAGATACGAATACTGCAGCCCCCGTTCGAGGCGCTCCGCGAGCTTCGCCGCTCCGATATTGCTCGAGTGGAGCAGTATCTCCGCTACCGAGAGAGAGTCGTATCCATGGACATCGCGGATCGTCCGATGCGCGGTCTTCCACACGCCGTTCTCGACGAATACCCGATCGTTGAGGGTCGCCCGGTTTTCCTGGAGCAGCGTTGCGACGAGAAACGGCTTCACGGTCGAGCCGGGCTCGTAGGGATCGGTGAAGGCGGGGATGCCGAACTTTCGATCGCTGCGCACGCTCGCGACGGCAAGCAGCTCACCCGTACGTGGATCGGCCATCAGCACATCACCACCGGACGCGCCGGTCTCGGACAGTGCCCGGGTAAGTGCCTGTTCGGCGATTTCCTGGAGCTCCAGATCGATCGTCAGGAAGACATCCCGGCCTGGTTGCGGAAGCGAACGTTCGGCCTCGAGAACCGGGTACAATTCACCGCGGGCGTCCCGCCGCCAGACGACTTCACCCGCGGTCCCTACGAGCAAGCTGTCGAACAGCAGCTCGAGACCCGACTGCCCCTGGCCCGTTTCGTCCACGCTTCCCAGCAGGCTTCGGGCAATCGCGCCTTCCGGATACGCTCTCGTCACCACGGCGCTGAAGTGGACGCCGCTGGAAACCGCCTCCTCGAGCCCGGCGCGTACTCGACCATCCACCCGGCCGATCGGAGACCAACCCTGCTCCGCTTTCGTCAGTCGAGCCGCAGCGCGTGAGCTCAGCCCGGCAATTCGGACGATCGTCTCGACGTCCCGCTCGCGGTCACCACTTTCCGCCGGAGCGAAGAACGCATCGAATTCCTCGGTCGATACCGCCAGGGGGCGACCATGGCGATCGAAGATGCCCCCGCGGGCTGCCGGAAGGGTCCCATGAAGATTCCCCTGCGACTCGGCCCGGGTTCGCCACTGATCTGCCTGGAGCAGCTGGATCTGAGCAGCCCGGGCCGTCATCGCCAGGGCAGTAATCAGCACCAGGATCGACAGGAATCGGCAGCGCCGGGTGTGAACCCTGCAGTGGGCACCTGAGGCTTTGGTCATGGGCCGGCGCTCCCGGCGCTCGATGGCGCCGTGATCTCGGGAAGGTAGAGAATCTCGCCCTCCATTGAGGGCCGGAGACCGAGCTCTGCCGCGGACTCGAGAACTCGCTCACGGGATTCGAGGGAGTCGACCCTGATCCACTCCTCGACAGCCTGTGCCTCGAGCGCGCGCTCCTCTCGCTGCAGGTTCGCGAGCTCCGCGGCCACTTGCGTTCCCTGCGCACTGCGCCTGACCGAGATTCCCAGGCTTCCCACCAGCGCCGCCACGGTCAGAGCCAGGGCGACTTTCCGACGTCCGTTCCGCACGCCTCGCCGACGTTTCACGACTTCTCCCACGCCCGAAGCCGTGCACTGCGGGCCCTGGGATTCCGGCTGATCTCAGCCTCGTCCGGCCGCACGGGTTTTCTGGTCAGGACGCGGCCCAGAGCCGCACCGCGGCAGCGGCACACCGGGAGCTCGGGTGGACAGATGCAGTCTCGGCTCCACTCCCGGAATGCGTTCTTGACGATGCGGTCTTCCAGCGAGTGGTAGGAAATGACGACGAAACGCCCTTGCGGTGAGAGCAGGCCTCGAATCGAAGTCAGGGCCTCCTGCAGGGCAGTCATTTCGTCATTCACCTCGATCCTGAGAGCCTGGAAGAGCCGTGCTTTGGTCCGAGCGTCGATTCCCGGTCCAAGAACGGTCGTGAATGCCGCGACGAGATCGTCCGCCGTCCGAAACGGAGTCGTCTGCCTGCGTCGGATGATCTCCCGCGCGACAGCCCTCCAGCGGCGCTCCTCGCCATATTCCCGAAACAGCTTTCCGAGTTGCTGCTCGGAGGCAGCGTTCAGAATGTCGGCCGCGGTCCTCCCTCCGCCGGTTGTCCCGCCCATCCGCATGTTCAACGGTGTGCCTCGGCGGAAGGAGAACCCGCGCGCCTCCGAATCGATCTGGAACGACGAAACACCCAGGTCCAACAGGGCTCCGGCCAGATCATCTATTTCTTTCAGGTCTGTGGCGATCCGTGCCGTATCCCTGAAATTTCCATTTACGAAAACGACCCGGTCCCCCCGGACACCGAGCCGTCTCCGAGCCGCGGTCAGCGCATCAGGATCCTGATCCAGACCTACGACCCGTGCTCCCGGAGCCGCTGCCAGGATTCGCTCGGCGTGACCGCCACCTCCCAGCGTGCCATCCAGGAACGTCCCACCGCGATCCGGAGCGAGGAGTTCGACGACTTTGTCCGCCAGCACCGGATCGTGCGCGAACTCCACAGCCGCCACTGGGCTTCGCTCCCGCCGCCGCGGGTCAGGCGAAGATGCCGGCGAACATGTCGCCGAATTCTCCGCCCGTTCCCTCCACCGAAGCATCGAATCGCTCCGGGTTCCAGATTTCGATCTTGTCCAGAGCGCCGACGAGCTGCGCCTCGTCCTTAATCCCCACCCGCTCCCTGAGGCGCTCGGGAATCAGGATCCTCCCCTGCCGATCGGGCGTGAGCACCGTCGCGTTCGACGTAAGCCCGAGTGCGAAGTGCCTGGCCCGTGGATTCCGTCGTGCGTGCTCCCGCAGTCGGACCTCCACCTCCAGCCAGTTCTCTTCCGGATAGAGCGTCAGGGCGTCGTCATGCACCTGGATGAGAACGAACGGTGCGAACTCATCGCGGCCTTTCCGAAATGCCGCAGGAAGAGTCACGCGACCTTTCTCATCAACCTGATACAGGTAACTACCGAGAAAGCCGCCCACTTGGCTCCGTTCCGACAGGTGTGAGAAATCCCCACAGTTTCCCACTTATCCCCACTGCTCCCCATA
>JAENXO010000298.1 GCA_016649455.1 Gemmatimonadota bacterium
CCGGACGAAGCGCAGCTCGAGAGGCCCGAGGCAACGAAGACGAGCAGAATGAGCCAGGCGGAACGAGCGCGGGCGAATCGGATCACTGAACCCTCCAGAACCTGAGAACACGGACTCGGGCCGAAACGCGAGTTGCGCGCCGGCCCGGGTCTCGACAATCGGAGTCTATTCCAGCCGATACGGCGGTCAAGTCTCAATCCGCTCGAACTCCAGCTCGGAACCGGGACCTGCGTCCACCCGGATGGTATCCCCGTCCGAGAACCGACCATCGAGGAACGCCATGGCAAGCGGATCCGACACCATGTGCTGGATCGCTCGCTTCATCGGTCTCGCACCGAAGGCCGGATCGTAGCCCTCCTCGGCGATCAGGCGGCGTGCCTCCGGCGTGACCTCCAGGCTTACCTCCCGTTCCTTCAAATATGCCTTGAGTCGATCGATCTGGAACTTCACGACCTGCTCGAGCTGATCCTTCGTAAGTGGTTTGAATACAATAATCTCATCGATTCGATTCAGAAACTCCGGCTTGAAGCCCTGCCGCAACGCCTCCTGGACCTTCACTTCGACGAGCTCCCAGTCATCGCCCGTGTGTTCGAGGATCCATGAACTTCCGATGTTGCTCGTCAGAATAATCACCGCATTCCGGAAATCGACGGTCCTTCCCTGGCCATCCGTCAGCCGTCCGGCGTCCAGAATCTGCAGCAGGACGTTGAATACATCCGGGTGCGCCTTTTCGATTTCGTCGAACAGCACCACGCTGTACGGCCGGCGGCGAACCGCCTCCGTAAGCTGACCGCCCTCCTCGTAGCCCACGTATCCGGGCGGCGCTCCGATCAGCCTGGCGACCGAATGGCGTTCACCGTACTCCGACATATCGAGTCGGACCAGCGCGTCTTCATCGTCGAACAGGAATTCCGCCAGCGCACGGGCCGTCTCCGTCTTTCCCACCCCGGTCGGCCCGAGGAATATGAAACTCCCGACCGGTCGATTCGGGTCCTGGAGCCCTGCCCGGCTCCTGCGTACTGCATTCGAAATAGCCGTGATCGCCTCGTCCTGGCTCACGACTCGTTCGTGCAGGTGGTCCTCCAGGTTCATCAACCGGTCGCGTTCGTCGTCCATCATTCGCGCCACCGGTATGCCGGTCCAGTTCGCGACCACTTCGGCCACGTCCTCCGGCCCTACCTCCTCGGTCAGGAAGCTCTCCCCCTCCTGCATTCGCATGAGTTCCGCCTCGGCCGCCTCGAGTTCCTCGTGAGCCTTCGGAATCTGACCGTAAGAAATCTCGGCCGCCCGCTGCAGGTCACCCGTACGCGTCGCCTGCTCCGCCTGGACCCCGAGCTCTTCGATCAGCCGTTTCTGCTCCCGGACCCGCTCGATGGACTCCTTCTCCAGCGTCCAGCGTGCCTTCTTACCGGCCAGCTCCTCGCGAATTTCTGCGAGTTCGGCTTCGAGTCCGGCCAGTCGTTCAGCGCTCTTCGGATCACTTTCCTCCTTCAACGCTTCCCGCTCGATCTCCAGCTGAGTCTGTCGCCTCTCCAGCATGTCGATTTCCTCCGGCATCGAGTCGATCTCGATGCGGAGGTGCGAAGCGGCCTCGTCTATCAGATCGATTGCCTTGTCAGGCAGGAACCGATCTCCGATGTAGCGATTCGACAGGCGGGCGGCAGCGACAATCGCCGGGTCCGTGATGCGAACCCCGTGGTGCACCTCGTACTTCTGCTTCAGCCCACGCAGGATGGCGATCGTTTCTTCTACGCCGGGCTCGCCCACGAATACGGGCTGGAATCGACGCTCCAGCGCGGGATCCTTCTCGATATGCTTGCGATATTCGTCGAGCGTGGTCGCTCCTACCATCCGCAGTTCCCCGCGGGCCAGCGGAGGTTTCAGCATGTTGCCGGCGTCCACCGCTCCCTCGGCGGCCCCTGCACCGACGATCGTGTGCAGTTCGTCGAGAAAGACGATGTACCTGCCCTTGCCTTCGGTGATCTCCTTCAGTGCAGCCTTGAGGCGCTCCTCGAATTCGCCACGAAACTTGGCCCCTGCGAGCATCGCCGCGATATCGAGTTGTATGAGCTTCTTGTCCTTCAGGCTCTCGGGGACGTCACCCTCGACAATGCGCTGCGCAAGTCCCTCGACGATCGCCGTCTTTCCTACGCCCGGCTCTCCGATGAGTACCGGGTTATTCTTCGTCCGCCGTGAGAGGACCTGCATCACCCGGCGGATCTCCGGATCCCGACCGATCACGGGGTCCAGTTCGCCACGCCGGGCGCGCTCGGTGAGATCGACCCCAAACCGCTCCAGGGCCTGGTACTTTCCTTCGGCTTCCTGGTCTGTGACCTGGTGCGGACCGCGCACCGCGGTCAGCGCCTCGCGTAACGATTCCTGCGTCGCCCCGGCCGCTGCCAGTACTTCGCTGGTGCTGCTCGCAGCCTTACCGGCCAATGCGACCAGGAGATGCTCGGTCGACACATACTGGTCGCCCAGGGATCGTGCCTCCGAGTCGGCGTCGTCCAGGATCCGCACGAGCTCTCGGCTGGCCGCCGGCGCTGCTCCGGATTGCCTGGGCAGACGTTCGAGACCGGCCCGGACGCCGCTGGCCACTGCCGCCGGGTCCGCTCCCACCTTACGCAGGATCGGATCAATGATCCCCTCGTCCTGCTCGAGCAACGCCGCGAGCAGATGCAGGTCCTCGACGGCCGGGTTTCCTTCCCTTCGCGCCAGCTCGGCGGCCGTATTCAGAGCCTCGGCCGCCCTTACCGTAAGTCTATCAGCTGGAATCATGTGGCGTCTTGTGTCCTCACGTCGAAAGAGTGTCGTACGGTCCAGTGGGTGAATTCACGCGTCACCCCGTGATTCAATCGATCGAAACTTTCCGGCCGTCTCCATCCCCGCGACGCGGCAGGCGCAACTCCAGGATACCGTGCTCCAGCTTTGCCTGGATCCCATCCGTGTCAACATCGCCTGGAATCCGGAACGTACGCTGGAAGCGACCGTAGACCCTTTCGGTTCGCTGCACCACAGCCCCGTCCGCATACTCGGTGCGCGCACGACGACCGCTCAGGCGCAACTCGTCTCCGACCGTCTCCAGTTCGAGAGAGTCCCGCGTGACGCCGGGCAGATCCAGCTGGAAGTAGTAGGCGTCCGAAGACTCGGCCATCTCGACCCGCGGATGGCGGCCTGGAACCGTCGGGCCCAAGGTCCGGATATTCTCGAACATATCCTCCACGAATCCCTGGATCTCGCTCAGCGGGCCGGGGCGACCCGCGCGCGCCGCCTGCTCCGTCGGCTGATCTGCGCTAGCGTCCTCCGCATTCCCGGCGGATCCGGCGCCCGTATCCTGTTCGTCAATCATGGTCAGGTTCCTCCTGTCAGAGTTGATCCTCAACCGGGCAAGAGGCATGCCCCCTGATACCTGCCGAAACGGCAGAAAACCCGCCGGGACGGCGGGTTCCGGCCCGTTTGTCACCGCATCAGCGGTCCGAGAAGCAGAGCGTTCGAAAACAGGATGAACTGGGACGGCCACATCAGTCGAAATAGTGGATCGTCGGCAAATAGAATGACCCGGCCGTCACCGACCCGGGCTGAGACCAGCCACGACGAGGAAGAAAGCTCCTCCAGCTTCGCATCGCTCATCACCCCTGACACGGCCCGCAACTCGTCTTCGAAGGAAATTACCGTCTCGAATTCCTCGGCGGGCTCGAAAGAGAGGTCCGCGATGTGGAGGACGAATTTTCGGCCCGCCCGGTTCCCGAGGCCTGCTCCCCAGCCCAGGGGGTGAGAGGGGTCGGCCCGCACCGGCAGGATGACGCCGGTCACAGCCCGGTCCCACCGCTCCGAACGTTTCTCATTTCGGGTGAAAAGGGCGCGTCGACGGCTCTCCTCCGGGGACAGCGAGTCCGTTTCCGCAGAGCGAGCTTCAATTTTGGTGAATTCCATGCTCGCCCAGCGAGCTGATCCGGCGGAGGCGACGAGCGTGCCGCCCGCCTCGATCCAGGTCTCGAGCGCCTGTATGGAGCCTTCGTCCAGGTACTGACCGGGCGATCCATCCGGAACCACGAGAACATCCCACTTCGACAGATCCAGCCCTGGTACATCTGACAG
>JAENXO010000109.1 GCA_016649455.1 Gemmatimonadota bacterium
ACGTCGAGTTCGAATTGCCGCACGATCCGCCGTGACCCGGCCGGTACGGCCGAATCGATGTAGGCATCGACGACAGACCGGAGGACTGTCCGCTCCCGTTCCGTGAGTGACTCGCGCTTCATCTCCAACCGATTCGAATGTTTACGTCCACCGTGGCTCAGTCATCGTCGTTCGCCAATCGCGAATCCAATTCCGCGACCAGCCCATCCATCCGCAGCCAGCCCGCGGGCGTCAGACAGAGGACTCCATCCGACATCGCGGCCCACCCCTCGGCGACCCAGTGTCTGATGAGGCCCGCCTCGATGGCATGAGCCGCGAGGTCGATTCCTCTTCGTGTCCGGAGTCCGAGCCACAGGGACTCGAGGCGCCTGTCGGCACGAGTCGGAGTTTCACGTCCCTCCCGAACCGAGGAACCTGATTTCGCCGCATCCCGATACGCCGACCATTGCGTCACGTTCCAGATGCGCCGCCCCTCGACGAGGCTGTGTGCGGATGGGCCGAGGCCAAGGTACTCCGAGCCGATCCAGTAGTGCCAGTTGTGCCTGCACTCGTATCCGTCCAGCGCGAAATTCGACACCTCATACTGCTTGAAGTCATGCTTGCTAAGTATATTTACTGCATTGCAATACTCGTCGACATACTGATCTTCCTCCGGCATTCGTACACTTCCGGTCGCCACCAGCTTCCCGAGCGGAGTCCGGGGCTCCGCAGTCAGGCCATAGGCGCTCACGTGTGTCACGCCGAGCGACACGGCCCGTTCCAGGTCGTCGCCCCAGCTTCGAGCCACACCGGTCGGCAGGCCGAAGATCAGGTCCACGCTCAGGTTCTCGAACCCGGCCGCGCGGGCCCGTTCGACAGCGGCGGCCGCCCCGACTGCGTCGTGCAGCCGACCGAGCCATTCGAGCGCTCCGTCGTCGAATGACTGCACTCCGATGCTGAGCCGATTCACTCCCAGGTTTCGCCATCGCCTGGCCGCGTCCAGGGTCAGCGAGCCTGGATTCGCCTCGACCGTCCACTCGACCTGCCCGGCTTCCCATTCGAAATGACCCGCCAGCAGCTCCGCCAGGCTCTCCATTCCCGCCCCACCGAGGAGCGACGGCGTTCCTCCCCCGACGAAAATCGTGTCGACCCGAATCGGACCGGGATCTCCGAGCTCCTCGCTCCACTCGAGCATGTCCCGGGCGAGGCAGGCAAGCCACTCGTCCACCGGTGGCTCGGCTGAGCGGGTGACCGCGAAATCGCAGTAGTGACACCGCCGGACACAGAACGGGACGTGGATGTACAGGGCGAGAGGCGGCCGGCGGTTCTCGCTCACGACACGGTCTCGTAGCGTCCGCCGGGCAGGCTCCGGACCCGGCCCTCGAGCTCCATTCGCGCCAACCGGGCCAGCGTGGCCGGAATCGGCAGACCGGTCTCGGTCGACAGCGTGTCAACATGCGCCGGACCCTCCGTAAGCACCGACAGCAGGAGACTGTCCTCCGACCGGGACTCGCCGCCCGTGAACAGCGGAAGATCCTCCACCCGGGTCTCCGGGCTCCCCACTCCGGCGCGCACGGACCCCGTATAGGCACCGGACGCCTCCCCGAGCAGCGACAGCACGTCGGCGGCACAGGTAGCGAACCCGGCTCCGGCCCGCAGCAATTCGTTTACGCCTTCACTGGCGGGAAGATCAGCCGGTCCCGGCACGGCGAGCACCTCGACTCCGATGTCGTTCGCATGGTCCACGGTGATCAGCGCCCCGCTTCGGTGCCCCGCCTGCACGACGACGACCGCCCTCGCGAGGCCAGCCAGGATTCGATTCCGCTGCGGAAAATGCTCACGGCGTGGACCTTCGGCGGGAGGGAATTCCGTGACCAGCAGTCCCCGCTCCGCGAGATCCCGATACAGGGATCGATTGGCCACCGGGTAGACATGGCCCAAGCCACATCCGGGAACGCCGACGGTCTCCCCACCCGCCTCGAGGGCTCCGCGGTGGGCTTCGGCATCGATTCCCCGTGCGATCCCGCTTGCGACCCGCCAGCCGGCAGCGGCGAGTTCCGACCCGATCCGGCGCGCCATGCGGCGACCGTATTCCGTCGCGGCTCTGGTCCCGACCACCGTGACCGTGCGCGGCTGGTCGAGGGCGAGGGGACCAAGGGCATATAGAACGGCCGGCGGTCGATACAGTCGTCGCAGGCCCGACGGATATCGGGGGGAGCAATACGGAACCACACGGGTCCCGGCAGGGAGTTCCGAGGTGTCATCGTGCGCTGCGCCGATCCGGGCGCGCGAAGCAAGACGCCTGAGCCAGGGCGACAATTCCCTGGCCAACCGTCCCTGACTGGCGGCTTCCAGCACGGACGTGGCGGAGCCATGCGCTTCGACGAGCGCCAGGATCCCGGTGGGCCCGAGTCCCGGTACGGAGGCCAGGGCGATGGCGGCCCGCGCCTCCAAATCTAGCGTCGGCGTGCAATCTCCGCGGGTCAGGGCCGCCACTCCTCCAGCTCCGGAAAGGGCCCCGGGTTCTCCGCCTCGCCTTCCAGGCGCCGTGTCTCGTCCACCGTCCTCCACAGGCCCTCGATCATTTCAGGCAGTCCGGCCCGGGAGACGGACGACGCGACGAACACCTCCCAAGCGTCCGGAGCGTCGAGCGACGGAGCGGGGTCGTCCGGCGCCAGCAGATCGGCCTTCGACAACACCACGGCATGCGGAATCCGCTCCAGCGCCGCGTCATGCCGACGCAGCTCGGCTCGCAGGAGGTCGTAGGTCTGCTGCGGGTCGGGAGAGTCCAGCGGAACCATGAGAAGCAGGGTCCGGGTCCGTTCGATATGGCGGAGAAATCTCGTCCCGAGCCCCTTCCCTTCCGCAGCGCCCTCGATGATCCCCGGAATGTCGGCGATTACCAACCCGCGTCCGCCTGACAGCCGCACTACCCCGAGGTTCGGTTGCAGGGTGGTGAAAGGATAGTCGGCGATCTTCGGCCGTGCGGCGGACACCGCCGACAGAAATGTGGACTTCCCGGCATTCGGCTCACCGACGAGACCCACGTCGGCGATCAGCTTCAGCTCGAGTTCGATCCTCCGCTCTTCTCCCCACTCGCCCGGCTGCCACTCCCGAGGAGCCTGGTGCGTGGACGTCGCGTAGGAGGCGTTGCCCCGCCCACCCCGCCCGCCCCGAGCCACGAGAAGCTCGGCGCCGGGCTCCAGCAGCTCGCCCAGGCGATCGCCCGTATCCGCGTCCTTCACGACCGTTCCGAGGGGAACCGGGAGTCGCAGATCGTCTCCACTGCGGCCTGTCTTGTTGCTTCCCTCGCCGTGTCCGGCGCGGCCGGCCGAGTAGCTTTCCCTGTAGCTGTAGTCGAGCAGCGTGTCGAGACTTGGATCCGCGACGAGAATGACGTCACCTCCCTTGCCGCCGTTCCCACCGGACGGCCCACCCTTCGGTACACCCGTTTCCCGCCGGAAGGCCATGGCACCCGCTCCTCCGGCACCACCCTGCACCCGGATCTTCGCCAGATCAACGAACATCATGGGCCTCTTCACCGTGTGCGGATCGGACCCGGTTCCACAGGTCGCGAGCCCGCGTAGCTTCCTTTGCGGCGACGGAACGCAGCCCGATCTCCAGCGCTTCCTCCACCTCCGCCGATGTCGCACCGGCGTGCAGCGCTCCACGCAGATGTGAGTGGAGCTGAGGCTCCCAGCCGGTGGCGGCGAGTATGGCGACGTTGCACAACTCTCGGACCCGAAGTGGCAGTTCCGGCCTGCCGAGCACCTTCCCATAGCCCTCGGCCACCATCCAGCGATCCATCGCCGGGTGCGCGCGGGCGATGTTCCGTCGGAGCTTCTCGTACGCCCGGCCGTACACCAGTTCACACACCCTCGCGCCGCGTTCTGTCCACGCAGCCAGTCGCTCAGGGATGGCCAGATCATCCGATTCGGCGGGCGGAGGTCCTGCGATCTCGCGCCAGCGGGCGATCCCGGTCAGCGAGGCCGGATATCCGAGGAACAGGTAGCTCTGAAGAAGAGCCTCCTCGACCTCGACAGGCCTGGCCCCGCCGTCGTTCGCCCGGCGCAAAGCGCTGTCGAGACCAGGATCATCGCGCGCCGCCAGGGCCGCCGACATCTCCACCAGGAGTCGCCAGCCGGACTCGATGCCATTCTCCGTCACGGCTCGACCTGCCCGCTCGACGCCGGACCGTAGGGACCCAGGAGATCGTCTGCGGCGACCACGTGGGCCGTGACCCGTCCGACCTCGGCGCCCTGCGTATTGAGGATCGGGACGTTCTGCAGCATCGAGAGCCGCCCGCGCTCCGCTGCCGTGAGCATCCCGGCCGCCTCGAGCACGGCCACGACTACCGGCCCGACAGCCCTCAGGCTCCCATCCTCCACTTTCACCGCCACCCCCCAATCGTCCTCGACGGATGCCAGGCAGAGCACGCCTTCAGCGCCTTCCTTCGCCAGCAGCCGGCCACCCGTCGCCTCCATCAGCACGAGTGGCACCCTCCCCGGAGACGACGTGAGTTCGGGTCGTCGCGTCATCGCCGCGACAACGGCGGCCGCGTCACGTCGGCCGTCGCGCGACCGCCGAGCGAGGCGGGAATACGCCCGCGCCATTTCCTTGAGCGGAAGCCGGGGCGTCGGAACCCCGCATCCGTCAAGCGCCCATTCATGATCGTCGGGTTCGAGTTCCATCCACGGGCGCAGGGCTGCCCGGATCCGCTTCTGCACCGGGTGGTCGAGTTTCCAGTATCCTTCGGCGTCCCAACCGTGATGCCGGGCGAGGGCCAGCATTCCCGCGTGCTTGCCCGAACAGTTGTTGTGGATCCGGCCGGGCTCGCTGCCGGAACAGCGCAGGGAGAACGCGGCATCCTGGTCGAACGGCGGATGCGCACCGCAATGCAGCGCATCGGCGCCGATCTCGAGTCGCTGGAGCATTCGCTCGACCACCACCAGGTGCTCATCGGTAGCCCCGTGCGACGCACAGGCGAGCGCGATCTCCTCCTCGCCGAATCCGAAGGCGTCGATCACTCCATCTTCGATCAGCGGCAGCGCCTGAAACGGTTTCATCGCGGAGCGCCAGAAGGTGAGCATCACCGGGTCCCCGACGCACGACTCCGCCGAGCCGCTGGCGGTACAGACGACCCCCCTGGCCGCGTGAACCGATTCCACGGACCGGCCGCGCGTCACCTCTACCCGCAGCGTGAGAGCACTCAGTTCCCACCTCCCTGCCCTTGAATGGTCCCGCCCGAATCCGGTGCCAGCAGGCGGGACCGGATCGAGATCCAGACTCCGGCCAGGATCGCTGTTCCGCCGACCAATGTGTTCAACCCCGGAAGCTCGGCGCGGCCGAGGACCAGGATCGCGAGCAACGTCGCCCCCAACGGCTCGAACAGCAGGATAACACTCACAACGTATGCTCGAACGTGGCGCAGGGCCCAGTTGAATCCCGTGTGACCGAGAAGCGTCGGACCGACCGCCAGACCGACGAGCGCCCACCAGGTGCCGGCGGACCACCCTGCGAACTGCAGGTTGGCGCTCCTCCCGTACAGCAGACAGGTCAGGGCCGCGATCGAGTAGACGGGTACGACGTAGGCGAGCAATCCGAGGCGGCCCCGCAGGCGTCGGCCGGCAACGAAGTACACGGCGGCGAATGCGGCAGCCAGAATCGCCAGCAGGTCCCCGCGAAGTGGATCCGGCCCGGCCCGGAAGTCTCCCCACCCGATGGCGAGCGCACCTGCAACGGCCAGCGAGAGACCTCCCCATTCCCGCCGTGTCGGGCGTTCACCGAGCAGGCGGGCCGACAGCAGCCCGACGAACAGGGGATGAGTGCTCACCAGTACCGTCGAGCTGGCGACGCTCGTGAAGTCCAGCGAGCGGAACCAGGCGAGAAAGTGAAGTGCCAGGCACAGCCCGGAAACGGCGAGCAGCGACGTCTCGCGCATGCCCAGGGACTTCCACTCTCGCCAGTCGCCCCTGTACAGCAGAACCGGTACGAGACAGGCGACGGAAAACGCCAGCCGCCAGAACGCGGTGACCGCCGCCGGGGACTCAGCCAGCCGCACGAGAACGGCCCCCGACGAGCTGCCGAGGGCCGCCAGGACGAGCACCGGAGCGGCACGGAGAATCCCGCCGCGCCCCGGAGTCTCCTTCATCCCGGGGCCGGGGCCCGGCGCGCTCGGATCAGCAGCAGGGCGTGGGATCGGAGAGCGGGTAGCTGGCGGCCGTCCACGCCACCATGTGTCCGGCGAGATCCCGCACGTTCAGGAATCCCGCTTCCGCCAGGGCCTGCTCGGCGATATTCGCCCGTCGTCCGGTGCGGCAGTACACCACGATTTCCTCGCCCTGGCGCCCCTCCAGCTCGTGCAGTCTCGCCGGAAGCTCGTCATACGGGATATTCAGGGCTCCCGGGATGTGCCCGGCCGCGAACTCCTCCGGGGTCCGGACGTCGATCAGCACGATTGGCGTCTCGCCGCCCAGTCTGTCGACGAGTTCCTCGGGCGTTACCGAGGATCCGGATGCCGGCCCGTCCACTACTGCGACCGGCCGGGGCTCGTCGGCGGACGTTCGGGTGCCGTTTTCCACGGCGTCATCGGATGAACCTGAGCAACCCGCGCTCAGCGGGCTGAGAGCGAGGACCATCAGCAGGCAAGTGTATCGAGTCATCTCAAAATCTCTCCGAGTGGAAGTTCCGTTGGTCGACAATCTCCCTCCGTACCCGGGCAACGTCAAACCGCTCTTCGATCCGGTTTCGGATGGATTCCCGCGTCCCGTCAGCGCAAACGACGGGTGGACGCCTTGCGAAGTGCAGAACGATCGTACATAATGGCGCCATTGGACGGTTTCGGTGGTTCCATCCCGATCTCAAAGGAGACGAACGTGACGAAGCAGGATTTTGCTGAGAAGCTCGCGAAGCAGACTGACATCTCCAAGGCGAAGGCCATGGATGTCATCGACGCTATCTTCTCGACCAAGCCGCGCGAGGGAATCATCGCGATCGAGCTGGATGCCGGTCGCGACTTTACGGTCACCGGTTTCGGTACGTTCAAGACTCGCAAGACGAAAGAGCGTAAAGGCCGGAATCCGCAGACCGGTCAGGAAATCACGATTGCCGCGCGCAAGAGCGTTTCGTTCCGCGCCGGGAAGGGCCTCAAGGAGCGCGTCAAGGAGTAAAGCGTTCCCGCCAGGCTCCGATCTTCAGATCGGGAGATGGATGCGAAACGGGCCCCGAATGGGGCCCGTTTCGCATCTCAGGACATAGTGGATGGGGCCGGAAGGCTCACCCCGCCCGTACGACGGCACTCAGTTCGATGGCGCCGCCGCGGCACGCGGTAAGGACTCGCCGGCGCCCGTATCGACACGACTCGCCACGTTCAGCAACTCCTCCGGCGTCGACGCCTCGCGCAGCAGCAGTACGGCCTCCCTGACCTGCGGATTCCCCGCCTGTGACCGGCGGAGTCTCTCAGTCTCGCCGAACGCGGAGTTGGCCAGCTGGGCCGCCAGGAAGCGGTCGACCAGCGGCTGCACGTCACGGTACAGGGCCGGGTCCAGCTCGACTTCTTCCTCCACGAGCATCCGATAGAATTCGTCCCGCATGGCCGGCGTGATCTCGAAGTCCGACCGGAGCTTCGCGTGATCTGCGTTCCAGGTCGCGGCGAATCGAACCGAGAGCTGGTTCAGCGAGAACGACCCACGTCCGAGCGCCTCGGCGAATTCCCGTTCCCGGTCGGTGAGCGAGTCCGGCACCACGACATCCGGAGTGATGCCCCCGCCACCGAACACCGGGCGGCCTCCCTCGGTCCAGTATTCCTCTTCCGTCGGGGCTGCAACCGTGTCGCCAGCTGCTTCCGCATCTTCGTCAGCCACATCGACATCAGTCGGCCGGCCGTCGATGTCGTGCGGCCGACTGATCGACCGGCCGCTCGGCGTGTACCAGCCCGCGGTCGTCAGCTTCAGGTGGTGGCCTTCAGGAAGCTGATACAGGGTCTGAACCGACC
>JAENXO010000335.1 GCA_016649455.1 Gemmatimonadota bacterium
CACGATATCCCGCCCGGCGAGGCCACCGACTGATGCCTCCGTTGCTGCTCCCCGGGGGGCTGCGTAGCTTTCGGCCGACTCGCAGGCCGTGGTTTCATTGCGGCGGATCTCTGCTTCCAGACTGGGGGACCGGGTGATCTGGGCGTTCGTCATCGTCCTCGTGTTGCTGATCCCGATTCTCGCGATCGTCATCGATTCGCAGGTCGGCCAGGCTCTCGCGAACCGGATTTCTCGATCCGTGCCCGAGGGGGCAGAGGACCTGGAAGGCCGGATCGAATCTCTGGAAGCGGACATCAGGTACCTGTCGGAGTCATTCGAAAGCCTGAGCGAAGAGACCAGGTTCGTCCGCTCGCTCCTGGAGGGCCCCGTCTCCGAATCCGACCCGATCGGTCTGCTCGAGCCGGATGATGTTCCCGACCGTGACAGCTGACCAAAGCACACCGTGCCAGGAAATCCGGGGAACAGGGTCGATCCGCCTCCCACTTCCGTGACAGATCGACCGGCGCGTCCCGCCGCAGCGGTTGGTTCGGGAATTCTCCTGAGCCGCGTCACCGGACTCGTCAGGGACATCGCCGTCGCTGCATTTCTCGGAACCCAGTTCGCCGCAGATGCCTATTGGGCGGCGATCAAGATTCCGAACATCATCCGGAATCTGCTCGGCGAAGGCACGCTGTCGGCCTCCTTCGTTCCCGTTTACAGCGAGTCCCTGGCAAGCGCTGATGTCAGCGACGAAGACGCTCGTCGCCTGGCCCGCTCTGTGCTCGGCGGGGTGGCCATCACCGCGCTCCTGTTGAGTGCGCTCGGCGTCATTTTCGCCCCGTGGATCACGGCGGTCCTGCTGGCTGCGTCGGACGAACCGACCCGGGATCTCACCACGCGATTGGTCAGAATTCTGTTCCCGATGTCCGGGGTGCTGATAATCGGCGCGTGGTTTCTGGGCGTACTGACCAGTCACGGGCGGTTCTTTCTCCCATTCGCCGCACCCGCTGTGTGGAACCTGAGCCAGGTCGCCGGACTCCTCCTCGCTACTCGCCTCGGATCTGACAGACTGGCCGAAGCCCTCGCATGGTCTGCACTCATCGGTGCCGTGCTGCAGGTAGGCATCCAGATTCCCAAAGCCCTCGAGCTATCGAGGGTCCGGAGTCCCGGGCTCGAGTGGTCCCATGAGCCTGTCCGGCGGGTCGCGCGCAATGCGCTGCCCGTGATCTCCAGTCAGGGAGTGCTGCAATTCTCGTCCCTCGTGGACATCATGCTCGCGTCACTCGCCGGGGCGGGGGCGATGGCGGCTCTGGGCTACTCCCAGCGTCTGGCGTACCTGCCGATCAGCCTGTTCGGGATGTCGGTCGCCGCTTCCGCGTTACCCGCCATGTCACGCGACACGAATCCGGCTGCGCTTCGGGAACGCCTGGTAAACGGCTGGTTTCAGATCCTGTTCTTCGTGCTTCCAGCCGCGCTGGTTCTCCTCCTGTTCGGAGACCTGGCGGTACGCCTCGTGTATCAGCGCGGTGAATTTGGACAGGACAGCACGAGTCTTGTGAGCGCCGTGCTCGCCGCCTACGCGGTCGGCCTCGTGGCCGCGAGCTCAATCAAACTGTTCGCCGCGGGATTCCATGCCCTGCAGGACACGGCAACTCCGATGCGCGTCGCTATCGTTTCCGTCGCGGTCGGAGTGGCGACCAGCCTCGTTCTCACGATCGGCATGCGCCGCGCGGGACTCGGACCGTATTCGGCGGTCGGGATTGCCCTCGGCAGTGCGGTCGGCTCGTGGACCAACCTCGCACTCCTGTGGTTCTTGCTGGGTCGGAAGCTCGACCGCGTGTTTCCGCCGTCAGCGTTGCGAAGCATTCTCAGACTTGGTGCCGCCGCGGCGGCTGCCGTGGTCGCGGCCTCGGCAGTGCGCTGGCTCCTCGAACCGAGACTTCCGTGGCCGGGATTCGTCGGAAGCGCCCTGCTGTTCGGCGCCGTACTGACCGCGGGAGGGATCGTATACCTGGGGATCGCAAGGCGACCACCCTCTCCCGTGTCTCCGATCGGCCCCGATGGCAGCGCCTGAGCAGCTCCGCAGCACCCTCGCAGGGCTGCCTCAAGCGGCCGGCGTGTACGTGTTTCGAGACGCTGAGGGCGAGATCCTCTACGTCGGAAAGGCGAAGTCGCTTCGGAACAGGGTTCGAAGCTACTTCGGAAGCGCGCCTGCTTCTTCGCTGAAGCTGGGGAGGCTCGTGCCCCGGATTGCCGCGATCGAAACCTACGTGACGGAATCCGAGCCGGAAGCGCTGCTCCTCGAATCGAACCTGATCAAGGAGTATCGGCCACGATTCAACGTTCAGCTGCGGGACGACAAGACGTTTCCATATGTCAGAGTCACGGTCGCGGAGCCGTTTCCGCGTGTGCTCGTGACCCGACACCTCGAATCAGATGGTTCCCGGTACTTCGGTCCGTTCACCAATGTCGGAACGATGAGGCGCGCGCTCCGTCTGATCACGCAGAAGTTCTCGGTGCGGACCTGCCACTACGCGCTTCCTGACCAGGCGCCCGACCGACCATGTCTGGACTTCCACATCGACAGGTGTCTCGCGCCGTGCGTGGACTACCAGAGCAGGGAGGCGTATGGAGAGTCCATTCACGAAGTCGTGCGGATCCTGTCCGGACAAACGTCGAACCTGAAGAAGGAAATTCAGGATCGGATGAGCGAAGCGTCGGAGGCGCTCGAATTCGAAACGGCGGCCGAGCTGCGGGATGTCTTGCGCGGACTCGAAGTGCTGGAGCGGCGGCAGACCACCGTCGATTTCCGAGGCGGCAACCGTGACGTGCTTGGCGTAGCGGTGGAAGGTGGGGGGGCCTGTACGGTCCTCCTGAGGGTTCGCGATGGGCAGCTTCTCGGCAGAGAAGTCCGAATGCTCCACAACGTCGAGGCGGACGACATGGAAGCGGTGGTGGACGCGGCCCTCAAGGGATTCCTGCTCCGGCAGGCGGATCTGCCCTCAGAGGTCCTCATCCCGGCGGATTTTCCGGATCGACCATTGCTCGAGCAAATGCTCTCGGAGCGACGCGCGGGACCTGTGCGGATCCTCCGTCCGCTCAGGGGATCGAAACGTCGGTTGGTGAACCTCGCCGCTCAAAACGCCAGGCACTTGCTCGACGAGCGCTCGATGCCGGAGTCGGTGCCGCTCGGTGGTCCGGAGTCGGTGGCGGACTCGGCCCCTGCTGCGTCGGTTGGCCTGGCGAGGGCCCTCGATCTGAGTGGGCCGCCACGCGATCTCCTGTGCTTTGATATTTCGACTCTCGGAGGCAGGGAGTCGGTCGGCAGTGCCGTCTGGCTGCGTGACGGAAGAGCTCACCGCGACGAATACCGGCGATTTCGAATCCGGGCGACACCGGACGGTGTGACGGACGATTATGCCATGATGCAGGAGGTCGTGGGGCGCTACTTTCAGCGACGGGTTGGCGAAGGGAAGCCCCTGCCGGATCTGGTTCTGGTCGACGGCGGCCGGGGCCAGCTGGGTGCAGCGCTTCAGGCAATGGAGGGCGCCGGAGCGTCGGACCTGCCCGTAGCCGCGCTGGCCAAGCGCCAGGAGGAGGTGTGGTTGCCGGGGCGGCGTGATCCCGTGATCCTCGACCGCACCGATCCCGCTCTGCACTGGCTGCAG
>JAENXO010000413.1 GCA_016649455.1 Gemmatimonadota bacterium
CATGGCGAGTGATTCCATGAACGGTTTGAACCGGCGGTCCGTACCGAGGCCCTCGAACAGGTCGTGCCTGATGTTCAGCTGAAATCCGCGCATCAGGTCCGAGCTGAACGCATTGCTCAGCTTCTCCGTCACGAGACTCGAACCGCCATCCTCCTTTGCGAAATCGAATGCCAACGCGTTGGTGCGGATGGCCAGCACCGTGACCGTCCGGCTCTGGGCCCTGCGGGTCGGAGGTTCAGCACCTCTGAACACGCTCGCCGGGTCGCTGTACCCTCCTACGGGACCGGTTCCGAGAGCGACAGAGTCGTCTGCCAGGACCTCGAGACCCTCTACAGTCGGACTGATCGAGTCGGTCACCACCAGCGAGTCAGGCCAGCCCCCCCCGACTGAATCTGCCGGCAATCGCGGGACCGGGGTCGAGCGGACCTTGGCCTCGAACGTCTGATTGAACCCGACGCTGAGAGTGTTTCGTGCATTCGAAACGGCTCCCAGCCCCGGAATCTCGCTCAAAGCTGAATCTACGCTCACGGCGGGAGAATAAGCCCAGGTGAGCTGTGGCGAGAATTTGTGCCGGATCCGCTCGAAGGATCCGAATCCGGGATAGAATCCGAATACATCGCTGGACAGGGAGGCTCCGAAGCTCGCGCGGACGGGAGCAGATACGAATCCCATCCCGAGCGTGTCGAGGTTGATCGACGTCCCGGAGATCTGTGCCGTGGGACGGAACGTCGTCGATCCAACAAGGTTAATCTGGTAGTTCAGACCTGCGCTCCACCCCAGTGTCTGCTCGAGAAGCGACGGCAGTTCGACACCGACCGAATCGGACGGTGTGTTGTCGGACCGCCCGTAATCAGTACTCGCCCGAAGCGTCAGCTTCCGCAGCGTGAGGCTCCCGCTCGCGGAAGCGGTCGTCGCGTCGATGTCGGTGCCCACATCCAGCTCCACGAGCCGCCGATTCGCGCTCGCGGAGGCGCTGAATACGATGTTGTTGAACAGTCCCTGATTCGTAGGTGGAGCCCGGAACAGGGTGAGAGGTGAGAACGACAGGTTCAACGACGGGAGGGTCATCTCGACCCGATCATCATTCAGGTACTGACGACGGCGGGCACTCGCCGACAGATTCGCGAACCGGAATCGGTGATTCAGCCCGATGTCGGAATCGATCGTCTGCGTTTGCTCGTCCGGCCGGAAGCTCTGATCCTGGTAGATCTGCTTGTCCTGGATGTACTGGATCGAGGCGCGCAGCTGCGTGCTGAGACCGATGGTCTGATCGTGATCGAAGTCGAACCTGAGGTTCTTGCCACTCTCACTGAAACTCTGGGAGTACAGCAGACCTCCGCGGACGAACTTCTTCAGCAATCGGTAGTTGAAGCGTCCGTTGATCCGCGTGTAGTCGCCGCTGTACCAGTCGACACTGGCCTGGGCATCCATGTAGTCATTGATCGCCCAGTAGTAGCCGAAGTCCGTGACGTTCCTGCCCGCACCGCTCGAGGTCTGTACGATATCGTTGAACCCGAAACGCGGCGGCAGAATTCCACTCCGGCGCCCCTGCTTGATCTCCGAAGCGAAGAACGGCAGCCAGAAGACCGGCACGTTGCTGACGTAGAGTACGACGGGCCATGCGACGATCACGTCGTTGTTTACGAGCTTGATCTTCTTTGCATGGAAGGAGTAGTGCGGTTCTTCGATATCACACGACGTGAACTCGCTGCGGACCGCGAACAGCGTATCCTGCGACTTGGGGATCACGTTTCCGATCACACGCCAGTTCGCACCCCGCTGGGCGAACTGCGTTTCAGCCCGATACACGGTTCCCGTCATCGATGCGAGATCGAAATACAGGACGGAATCGCTCGTGACTTCCGTGCCATCCAGCCCGGCCAGCTCGATGCCACGCCGTGCCTCCATGAACCTCACGTCGCCGCGATACAGGATGGTATCCGCGATGAGCACGTCCCGCGCGCGATTCACCTGGGCCTCTCCGACCAGGGAGAGCGTCTGGGTCTGGACCTCGATCTGCGCTTGTCTACCCCGGTATTCAAGCGCGTGAAAGCCCGGCAGCTCCATCAGGTCCTTGAACAGCTGGTCTCGACTTGGAAAACCGGCGGTGCCGCCCAGGTCCTGTCGTCGAGCTTCGACATCAATCCTCGGGATCGTGTCGGCCGGGTTGATCCCCAGGCTGTCGTCGTAGAATTCGTCGGCGGCGCGCAGCGTGTCCTGGCCCGGGGGGGCCGGACGACGCCTCGACGGTGTCACCTGGGCTGCTGCCGGATCGGCGATGAACAGGGCGACCGCCCCGATCAGGAGGGGCAGGACCGGCCTCATGCCCCGGCCGGCTCTTCGTCCGCCCCGGGTTCGTCGTCGGACTCATCTCTCCTCACCACGAGCCGCACGAGCCAGATCGATATCTCGTACAGGAGGATCATCGGAGTGAACAGCATGAACATCGTTCCCACATCGGCTGGCGTGAGCAGCGCCGCGGAGATCGCCAGGATCACGATCGCGTGGCGCCGGTACTTCCGCAGCCCATCCGGGGTGACGATGCCCAGCAGTCCGAGCAGCACGAGGACTACCGGCATCTCGAAGATGATGCCGAACGCGAGGATCAACCGAGTCGCGAATTTCAGGTACTCGTCGACCGTGATGATCGGCTCGAGGCTCTCGGCCTGGAACCCGAGGAGGAAATTGAGCCCGAGCGGCAGAACGAAGAAGTACGCCATCGCGATTCCCGCCAGAAACAGCAGGAATCCAACGCCGATCGCTGGAATCACCAGGCGCTTTTCGTGTTCGTACAGGGCGGGTGAAAAGAACGACCACGCCTGGAAGGCAATGACGGGAAGCGCCATGATGAAGCCGACCACGAAAGCGAGCTTGAACGTCACGACGACGGGCGTCGTCGGGCTGGTAAACAACAGGTTCTGACCCGGCATCACCTTCTGGAAC
>JAENXO010000083.1 GCA_016649455.1 Gemmatimonadota bacterium
GCGCTCTGGGGACTGCTGGTGACCGGGTGGCTGTTCGTCGGCCCCGGCACCAGCCCTGGTACGGCGGAAGGTGCTTCGGGGGAGAGTGGCACAGGGGCCGAGACCAACGCTCCAGACCTCCGTTCCATCGCCGTCCTCCCGTTCGCGACGCGCAGCGAGGACAAGCAGGACGAGTATTTCTCGGAGGGGATGCACGACGACGTGCTGACCCAGCTCTCCAAGATCGAATCACTGACCGTGATCTCCCGCACGTCCGTGATGCAGTATGCAGGCACCACGAAGCCGATTCCCGAGATCGCGGCGGAGCTCGGAGTGGCGACGATCCTCGAGGGTGGCATCCAGCGTTCGGGGGACCGCGTGCGGGTGAATGTACAGCTGATCGAGGCGTCCACCGATCGGCACCTGTGGGCCGAGACGTACGACGAAGAACTCACCGCAGCCAACGTGTTCGCGATCCAGTCGGACCTGGCGAAGCAGATCGCCGGCGCGCTCCAGGCGACGCTGACCCCGGAGACCGAGGCGCGGATCGAAGCCAGGCCCACGGAGAGCCTGGAAGCGCTGGATCTGAACGCGCGGGCCCGGTACCTGTTGCTCGAATCGAGCCTGGACTCGAGGGAGAAATTCGAGCAGGGACGAGACCTTCTTCAGCGCGCGATCGAAGCGGACTCTGGCTACGCCCAGGCCTGGGCCAGTCTGGGAGCCGTCTACCTGAACGCCGGGAGGCTCGCCTTCATTCCTCCGGACGAGGCGGCGTCCCTTGCCGAGGCGGCGGTGAACCGGGCGCTGGAGCTGGATCCCGACCTGTCAGATGCGCACTCGGCTCGGGGAATGCTGCTCAGAGAGTCGCTGGAGTACGAAGAGGCAGAGAAGGAAATCCTGCGTGCGATCGAGTTGAACCCCGGCTCGTCGGAGGATCATCGGCGGTATGCATCGCTTCTGCTCCAGCTCGACCGACACGATGAGAGCGTTGCCGTGGCCCGCCGCGCCGTACAGCTCGATCCGCTGTCCGTTCAGGCTCGCCGCACACTCGGCGATGCGATGTGGTGGGCGGGCGACTGGGACGGGACGGTGGCGGAGTCGTACAAGTTGCTCGAGATGGAACCGAACGATCCGTGGGCCTACTACAACGCTGGCTACGGACACGCGATGCTTGGTAGGAATGAGGAGGCGATCGATGCTTTTAGCAGGGCCATGGAACTCGACCCGACGGATCCTAACATGCCGACAGGCCTGGCCTGGGGTTGGGCCAAAGCCGGCCAGCGGGACTCGGCCCTCGCCGTGCTCGCCGGCGTCCCGGAGGAGAGCGGCAATCTGAAGGAGATCGCGATCGTGTACGGTGAACTGGGTGACCTGGACAGGGCGTTCGCACTGCTGGACCGGGCGGCCGTGGAGGCGCCGGGGACCATCGGAGCGCTCCGGACCGATCACTCCGCCGACCCGCTGAAGGCCGACCCCCGCTACGACGAACTGCTCGCGAAGGTCGGCCTGAAGTAGCTGGAGAGACTACCTCCCGTCGTCGTCCTCGTGGTCTTCGTCTTCGTGCTCCTCGTCGTCCTCACCTTCGTCGTCAGCGTCTTCATTGTCTTCGGCAATCGGCGTCTCGTGGTATGAACCCGCCTTCCACTCGCCGTCTTCCAGCACGTACACGGCGCTGACCATCACCTCGGGCGCGACCGGAGTTCCGTCGCACACCGCGTCCTGTTCGGCCTCGTAGGTCAGGACTGCCGTTTCGTCGGACAGGCGGTGCAGCTGCCAGTCGTCCAGCTCGTAACTCTTCACGTCGCAGAGATGCGCGGCCGTGAGCTCAATTATGGCATCCCTCCCCACGACCATCCCCCAGTCGCCGACCGAGATGTAGCCCTCGGTTGCATGATGCTGCAGTGGAGTGACGTCGCCCTCGGCCCAGCCCTTCCACATTCTTTGCTCGATGCCGGCGAGCCGTTCCGTGAGGTCGTCCTGCGCTGTGGCGCCGGTGGGAGCGAGGAGAGAGCCGACGGCGAACAGTCCGGCGGCGAGCAGCAGACACTTCGTACGCATGGGGTCCTCCAACATCTGGAAGGGGGCGTGCCGTATTTCTGAAATAACCGGGTTTGCACGGTGGATGTCAAGCTCGGCCGGGGTTCCGTACCCCTGTTTCGGTCCGGACCCCGCGGGCCGATCTTCCTTGTATGCCCAGCACACGAATCCTGTTCAAGCTGACTGCGCTTCTCGCGCTC
The DNA here is from genome assembly GCA_016649455.1 of Gemmatimonadota bacterium. Lineage (GTDB taxonomy): Bacteria > Gemmatimonadota > Gemmatimonadetes > Palauibacterales > Palauibacteraceae > Carthagonibacter. The sequence goes on from JAENXO010000083.1 coordinate 2,217, forward strand.
CTCGCGGGAGCTGTCCTCTGGCTGCGCAGTGACTACGGTCCGTGGTCGGACGACTCCGACGTCGAACCGGAAACCGCCGCCCTCGTCGGCCCGATCCACGAGCTGTCGTGGCTCACCGGCTGCTGGGTGCACGAGGAAACTGGTTTCCGGCGTGACGAGCAGTGGATGGAGCCGCGCGGAGGCACGATGATCGGGATGAGCCGCAGCGTCGCGGGCGGCGAGACCGTCGAACACGAGCTCCTGCGGATCGAGACGAGAGACGGACCAACGGGGGAGGGAAGGCTGGCATTCGTGGCCCTTCCGTCCGGGCAAGCCGAAGCCACGTTTTTCCAGGCCGAACTGTCCGATTCGATGGCCGTGTTCGAGGCGCCCGAGCACGACTTTCCGCAGCGGATCACCTACCGGCACGTGGCTCGCGGCCTGGCCGTGGCGACGATCGAGGGAGAGGAAGAGGGAATCACGCGCGTCATCGAATTTCCGATGACGAAAACGAATTGTCCGTAGCCAAAATTCGCGATGAAAACAATCCAGAGAGAATTCCGACTGCCGGCCATGCCCCGCGGCTTCCATCTCGTGACGCAGCTCATCGAGAAGGAAGTGCCCGAGCTCAGGGAGATCGAGCACGGGATCCTGAACGTGTTCATCCAGCACACCTCGGCGAGCCTCACGGTGAACGAGAACGCGGACCCGACCGTGCGCGAAGACTTCGAGTCGCATTTCGACCGCGCCGTGCCCGAGAACGCGCCGTACTACAAACACATGGCCGAGGGTCCGGACGATATGCCGGCCCACATCAAGGCATCGCTGATGGGAGCGTCCGTGACCGTCCCGATCACTTCGGGCCGGCTGAACCTCGGGACCTGGCAGGGAATCTACCTGTGCGAGCACCGCGATCGGGGCGGTCCGCGGCGGCTCGTCGTCACGGCGATAGGGAGTTGATCAAGCCCGTTCCTTGCCCATTTGGGCCGACATCGGCGATCTTCGGCCCATGTCTGAAACTCCTGCATACCAGCGCTTCTTTGCCGAACTGAAGCGCCGCAAGGTATTCCGCGTGATGGCGGTGTACGGCGGCGTGGCGTTCGTCATCCTCCAGATCGCGGATATCGCGTTGCCCGGCCTCGGGCTGCCGGAGTGGACGATCACCCTGATCCTCGTGCTCACGCTGCTTGGATTCCCGTTCGCGATCGTGCTGGCATGGGCGTTCGAGATGACGCCGGGTGGTGTGAAGAAAACCGAGGATGCTACGCCCGGCGAGATCACGCAGATCGTCTCTGCGCCTGCCGGTAGCCGCTGGCCTGTGGGTCTGGCAGCAGCGGCCGGCACTGCGCTGTTCCTGATCGCGGCCTGGCTGATGCTCGGCCGGCCGGGACCGGGTGGGGCAGGCACCGCCGGAACAGCGATCGATTCCGATGCGCCGGTCGAGTCGATCGCCGTGCTCCCGTTCGCGGATCTCAGCCCGGCGGGCGACCAGCAGTACTTCGGCGACGGGCTCGCCGAGGAGCTGCTCGACGCCCTTGCCAACGTGGACGGCCTGATCGTGGCGGCCCGCACTTCTTCGTTCCGTTTCAAGGGCGACGACGTGGACATACCCGAGGTCGCTGAAAAGCTCGGGGTGCAGACGGTGCTGGAGGGAAGTGTCCGCAGCGGTGGTGAGCGCCTGCGAATCACGGCGCAGCTCGTGAACGCCGAGGGCTTTCACCTGTGGTCCGATTCGTACGATGTCACCGTCGCAGAAATGAACGATCTGATCGGAGTGCAGGAGGAGATCGCCCAGTCGATCGTGGCGGCGCTGTCCCTGGCGCCCGAATCTACGACCGGTGCCGAGCCGCTGGAGACGCTCGTCGCACAGGGGACCGACAATCTCGAGGCCTACAACGCGGTACTGCGCGGCCGGTACCTGAGGGCGCAGCGGACGCCACGCGGGCTGGCATCGGCCGCCGAGCAGTTCGAGAGGGCCGTCGCGCTCGACCCGGACTACGCCGAGGCATGGGCCGATCTCGGGATGACGAACAACCTGCGGACGGGGTGGGGTTTCTCGATCGACAGCCTGGTCGAGGCGCGCGGGGCGGAGGCGACGGACCGGGCGCTGGCTCTCGACCCGGAGATGGCCGAGGCGTATACGGCGCGTGGATATATCTTCTCCTGGATCCAGCCCGACTCGGCGGCGGCGGACAGAGACTTCGCGCGCGCGATCGAGCTGGACCCGCGTTACCCGACATCGTACCACTGGCGGGGCGAAGTTCTCGGCGACAGGGGCCATCCGGAAAGCGGGATTCCGTATCTGGAGAAGGCGCGGGAGCTGGACCCCCTGTCCCCGATCATTCTCGTGGACCTGGCGACAGCGTATGACCAGGCCGGACGGTGGGAAGACGCCGGCAGCCTGTTCGACGAGGTTCTGGAGCTCGAGCCCGACTTCGCACCGGCATTCTCCGCGCTTGATTATCACGCCTATCTGAACGGTGATCCCGAATCCGCTCTCGCCCACAGCCTCAGATTCCAGTCGCTGACGCCGGGGGACGGGGCCTACAACCTCAGCTCTGTACGCCTCAGCGTCGCGTACTACTTTGTGCGGGATCACGAGGGAGTGGTGCGCGAATTCCGCGGGGCATTCCCGGCCGATTCTGCTGCGGTCCCGTCTTTTGTCTGGAATGAAGTGCCGCTCTTCCTCCATTCGCTGGAGCAAGAGGAAGGTTTAGCGGCCGTCCGGGCATTCATCGCGGGACAGCGGGCAGGCCTCGAGCCCGCGGATTCATTGTTCGGGATCTTCCTTGACGGCTACGATCGAGCCGCTGCCGGGGATTACGCCGGCGCGCGGGATGCACTGCGCCGGATTCAGTCAAGCGAGGCTGCTCCCGGCTGGATGGAGGAGAGCCTTTTGGTCACCATCGGTGATCCTGACGAGTTCTTCGCGCTTGCCGAGACAGAATTACTCCAAGATCTCGAGGACCTGAGTTCGGGGGATCGGTTCTGGCTCGAGTTCGATCCCCGGCTCGACTTTCTGCGGGACGACCTGCGGTTTCCGGCGCTGCTGGACCGCATGCCGCCGTATCCTCGCCCGGGCGACCGGGACTGAGCCCGTTGAGCGCACCGCAGTTCCCGTCCTACCAGCGGCTGTTCGCCGAGTTCAAGCGGCGCAACGTGTTCCGTGTGGCAGCCGTCTACGGTGCCACGGCGTTCGTCGTCATCGAAGCGGCCGACCTCATTTTCCCACGCATCCCGCTGCCGGAATGGACGATCGCCCTCGTCGTGTGGCTCGCACTGCTGGGGTTCCCGGTCGCCCTGGTCCTCGCCTGGGCCTACGAGCGCACCCCCGAGGGAATGAAGCAGACGTACCCGGCCGCCACCGCCGAGCTCGACGCGATCGCCGCGCAGCCCGCCCGGCGACGCTGGCCAGCGGGCGTCGGGGCGCTGGTCGGGATCCTCCTGCTCGGACTCGGCGCCTGGTGGACTCTGACCCGCTCCGGACCGGGCGCGCAGACCTACGAATCAATCGCCGTGCTTCCGTTCACCAATATGAGCGGTGACGAAGAGAACACCTGGTTCAGCGACGGCTTGGCCGAAGAACTGATCAACGCTCTCGCCGGGGTCGAGGATCTCAAGGTCGCGGGGCGGACCTCGTCATTCTCTCTCCGCGACCAGAACCTGGACTTGCGCACCATCGGCGACACGCTCGACGTCCAGGCAGTGCTCGAGGGAAGCGTCCGACGCTCCGAGGATCGTGTCCGAATCACCGCCCAGCTGATAGACGCGGAGTCCGGCTTCCACCTGTGGTCGGACGAATTCGACCGGGACATCACCGACATCTTCCAGGTCCAGGAAGAGCTGGCGCAGTCCATCGTGCGGGCGCTCCTGCCGCGGCTCGGGGCGGGTGCAGATGAACTGTACCGGGGCGGTACCTCGGACCTCGGGGCCTACGATCTGTACCTGAGCTGCCGGCAGAAGTGGTACACGCGCAGAATCGAGCTGCTGTGGGAGGCAATCGATGAGTGCGAAGAGGCGGTAGCGCGCGATCCGGCATTCGCCCTGGCGTGGAGCGCGCTGGCGGACGCGATCGATGCGCTCGCCTTCCGGAGCGCGAGGGCGCAGTCTCTCGTGCCTAGAGCGAAGATGGCGGCCCAGAGAGCCGTGCTTCTCGACCCGGACCTCGCCGAGGGCTGGGTGTCGTGGGGTGTGCTCGCCTTCGAAGCGGACAGGGACTGGGCCACCGGCGAGCTCGCCCTGAAACGGGCGATCGAGCTCAAGCCGTCCAACGCGTACGCCCGGGCCATGCTCGGAGACATGCTCCGGAACCAGGGACGGGTGAAGGAGGCGATCGAGCAGCAGCGGCTGGCGCTCGCGCTGGATCCGTTGTCGCCCGTGATTCACGGGGTGCTCGGCATCAGTCTCACCGCCGCGCGCCAGTTCGACGAGGGACGGGCCCGGTTCGAACACACGCTCGCCTCGGGCGGCGACCAGGCCGCGGCCCTCGCCTTCCTGTTCTTGTCGGGTCCGCTGTACGGGTTGACCGGAGAGGAAATTGCCGATCACGGCGTGACCCTGGCTGGATTGATGGGGGCAGAGGATCCACAGCAGGCGGCGGCGATCGGACACGCGTTCGCGAGCAACGGGACGAACCCGGATCTCATGTCGGAAGCCAGGGCCGCTGCAGACCTGCTGGTCGCGGACAGCGTGTTCACGGTTCGGCAGATCGCCGTGCTTTACACGCGGCTCGGAGACGAGGAGACGGCCCTGCAGTGGATCGAGCGGGCTGCCGTCGCGGAAGATCTGTCGCTGGCGCTCGTCGCCACCGATCCTTCGCTCGATCCGCTGAGAGACGACCCCCGCATGCAGCGCTTGATGGACGAGCTCGGGTTGCCGAACGGCTACGATCCGGCTGCGGACACCTACGAGCCTGAGGAGTGAGTTGAACCGGTGAGCGGCACTCCAGCATACAAGAGATTCCTGGCGAAACTCAAGCACCGCGGGGTGTTCCGCGCCGCGGCGCTCTACGGAACCGTTGCGTTCGTCGCGATCGAGGCGTCCGACCTGGTGCTTCCGCGCCTGGCGCTTCCCGAGTGGACGGTCACGCTCGTCGTATGGATCGCGTTGATCGGCTTTCCGATCGCCCTCATCCTCGCCTGGACGTACGAGAAGACCCCCGACGGTCTTCGGACCACGGACCCGCCCGGGTCCGCCGAACTCGACGCGATCGCCGCGCAGTCGCCGGGTCGTCGCTGGCCAGCCGGGATCGCGGCGCTGGTGGGGATCGTCCTCCTGGCGCTGGGCGCCTGGTGGACGCTCACCCGGACAGGACCGGGGGCGACGACCTACGACTCGATCGCCGTGCTGCCGTTCGCCGACCTGAGCGGAGATGCGGACAACCAGTACTTCAGCGACGGACTGGCGGACGAGCTGATCAACGCCCTCTCGGGCGTCGAAGATCTCAAGGTTGCCGGGCGGACGTCCACCTTCGCGCTGCGTGACCAGAATCTGGATCTCCGTTCGATCGGAGACACGCTCGGCGTCGAAACCGTGCTCGAGGGGAGCGTTCGAAGATCGGAAGACCGGGTGCGAATCAACGCGCAGCTGATCGACGCGGAATCCGGTTTCCAGCTCTGGTCCGAGGAGTACGATCGGGACATCACGGACATCTTCCTGGTCCAGGAGGAGCTGGCGCAGTCCATCGTTCGGGCCCTCGTTCCACGTTTCGGAGGGGATACTGAGGAGCTGTATCGCGGAGGGACCTCGGACGTCCGGGCGTATGACCTGTACGTGGCCGGTCGGCAGAAGTGGTACTCACGGGAAGTTGCGCTGCTGTGGGAAGCGGTGATCGACTTCGAGGAGGCGGTAGCACTCGACCCGGAATTCGCCCTCGGCTGGAGCGGGCTGGCGGACGCGATCGACGCTCTTGCCTACCGGGATTCACGGGCGTTTGGCCTGGTGCCGCGGGCCAAGACCGCGGCGCTGCGGGCCGTACTGCTCGACCCGGACCTTGCGGAAGGCTGGGCCTCCGTGGGCGTCCTCGCATTCGAGGCCGACAGAGACTGGGCGGCGGCCGAGCTCGCGCTGAAGCGGGCGATCGCGCTCAAACCCTCGTACGCCTGGGCCCGCTCATCGCTGGGCGATATGCTCCGGCCCCAGGGCAGGATAAAAGAGGCCATCGAGCAGCAGAGGATGGCGCTGGAGCTTGATCCTCTCGCTCCGGTGATCAATACGTCACTCGGCACGTCTCTGATCATGGCCCGCCAGTTCGAGGCTGGCCGGGCCCAGGCCGAGCGCGCCCTCATCGTGTCAGACGGGGTGTTGCCTCACGCGAGTCTGTTCGTGTGGGGACCGCAACTGGGTCTGACGCCAGAGGAGATCGGGGACCACGCAGTCGCGTACGTGGCGGCGCAGGGAGCTCGCAATCCGGAGGGTGCGCGAGTCATCGGAACCGCCGTGGGGAGTGACGGTTCGGACGCACAGCTCGTGGCTGCCGCGCTGGACGAGTTGAGCGTGCTGGTCGCAGACAGTGTATTCACTGTCCTTCAGATCGCCGGATTGTACACGATTCTCGGACAACCCGAAGCGGCCATGGATTGGATGGAGAGCCCCCTGGCTGAAGGCTCTCTCTCGCTGGGCCTGCTTGGCGTCGATCCGGCACTCGACCCGCTTCGGGGTGACCCTCGCATGCAACGCCTGATGGACGATCTCGGATTGCC
>JAENXO010000624.1 GCA_016649455.1 Gemmatimonadota bacterium
AACTCCATCGCCGACAGGCTGGGGATTCGGCACCAGTCTCCGCAGATCATTCTCCTGGCGGACGGGCAACCGGTCTGGAACGCGTCACACGGCGCGGTGACGGCGGAGATCCTGACGGAGAAGGCGGGCGCACTCTAGCCCCGAGGCAACTCAGGCTCCTGCCCGGAGTGTGGATCAGATCTTCGGGCTCTCGCGGCCCCGGCAAACCTGTGCACGATGGTCCCTGCGGGCTCGATCGACGACACCGTCGCCACACTTCGTCCGGCCTGCCAGTATTCGTGCACGCCGCGCTCGTCCAGCGATGCGCGCTTGAGTTGCCACAGGGACCGGAGCGCGTAGAGCGTGCGCATCCAGCTCTTCGTCCTGCGGCCGCGCAGCAGCTGCTTCGCCAGTGGGCTCGCCTGCGTGCCGGTACGCTCGATGAACGGCGTCCGGATCACCGCGACCGGGATTCCCGTGATCCGTTCCGTCCACACGATGTCGTCCTCGCCCGCCGCGACGATGGCCTGCTTGTAGGCCTCACTGGCGCCGCACTCTGTGGTGGCGATGAACCGGGTCCCCATCTGTACGCCCGCGTAACCGAGGTCCAGCGCCTCGACGAACTCCCTCTCTGACCCGACGCCTCCCGCACACACGACCGGCAGACCGAGATCACGCAGTTCGTCGAGCAGGGCATCCGCGGTACCGTTGCCCGGGTGTCCCCCCGCACGTCGATTCACCGCGATCAAACCGTCGACACCCGCATCCACAGCCTTCAACGCCCACCGGCGTTCGGTGACGTCGTGATACACCCGCCCCCCGACCGCATGCGCCCGGTCGACGACCCAGCTTGGATTCCCGAGCGAAGTGACGAAGAACCTGACACCCTCTTCGAGCGCACCCTCAACCCACCCCACCATCCGCTCGTGGTAGCGCCGGGAGGATTTCTCGATCAGGGCGTTCATTCCGATCGGCCGTCCGTCAGCGAGCTCGAGGGTGCGTCGCACTCCATCCCGGAATTCGAACCCGTACACGTAGGTGAGGGAGATCGGCTGAATCACACCGAGCCCCCCGCCGGCTGAGACTGCTCCGACGAGCTCGGGGTTCGAACACGGATACATCGCGCCGCAGATCAGCGGCACGTCGATACCCGCATGACGGGTGAGCGGAGTCTCGATGGCGATCTTACTCAACCCCGGGCGGTGACGGAGAAGATATGGGCTTCGACTGGATTCAAGGCGTCCGCTAGCCCGATCCGCCAGCGGACCCTGACTTCGGCGACGACTTCCCGTTCGATGTCACGGATCACGGCCGTAGCGAGGGACTCCACGTCACCATCGGCCAGGCTGTCGATCGCTGGAGCGACCGCCGAGCCTTCGGCGGTCAACAGGCCTCGAGCCTTCTTCTCGAACACGACATCCAGCCCGGTAACGATCCCCCGGCTCCCGGCCGGCAGCAACGACAGCATGGCGAGCCCGCTGGACAGTTCACCGAGGTTCGTCAGGGCGATCGCGTGAACAGATCGGAGGTGGTTTCTGACCGCTCGCCGATCGGCGAGCGTTACGACCGCGTGGCCCGGCTCCAGCTCCTGCACGACTGCGCCGATCGACCCGGAATAGGGAGCCCGGAGACCGATGAGGAGCGAGAACAGGCGTCTCCCACCCGGCAGCGAGCGAGTCCG
>JAENXO010000623.1 GCA_016649455.1 Gemmatimonadota bacterium
CCGAGGCGAGTACGGGTCTCATGCGATCCAGGGCGTCCGCGACCGTCTCCGCCGACTCACCGTAGTATGGGGATGGGTCCGCCTCACCCCATCCCTCCAGTCCGTCCAGTTCGATCCGCGCCCAGACCCGCTCCGCCAGCTGCTGGACCGACCTGCTTGTCCGGAAGGGTACATCCGGTCGCAGTGACAGCTTTTCCCAGCTGAGCTTCATGTTTCGATCTCCACTTTGTTCGAGTCGCTCGACGCCAGCTGCACGAAATCCCACGCGGGCCACGGACCCGTGACATCCACCCGCAGTCCACCGATCCTCCGTTCCCAGTCCGACAGGCTTTCCACGAAATGAATCCACTCACCACGGCGGATGAGAAATGCGGCATTCAGCACGTTCCCGGCTCGCTCCTCGAGGAGCCTGGCCGCTCGAGATCGGGTCCGGCCTTCAGCGAAGATCGTGGCGCCGGCCTCGCGCCGAGCCGTCGCATTCCATCCGAGGCCGGCCTCGGAAACATGAAGCCGCACTTCAAAGCAGTCCTCCAGGTACTCCAGTGCCTCGAGCAGTGGAGTACTTTCCTTCCCCAGAAATGCGAGCACAGCCGCCTCATCTGGCGCGGTGAGACCGTGCGGCATGGGAACGACGGCACTCCTCCGCAACAGGGATGACACGACGCGGCTGTGAACTCGAAGCGACTTCGTGCTGTCCGTGACTGTCTCTCGGGTCACTATCGCGGCGATTTCGCGTTCCGCCAGCATGTCGAACGCCGGGGTGTCCGCGCGCCTGTCGAACGTGTCCATCGCCCTGTCCGTCCATCGGCTGCGGACGACCGCGTGGATCGTGAGCCGTCCATCGGGCGACCCCTGTCGCCCCTGCCAGGCGGGGCGCTCAGACAACATCGCTGCCACCCGGAACGATACCCGTCTCTGCTTCCACCAGCGCGCGGAGATGCGCGTCGACATTCTCCGCCAGCGACCGGGGGTCGTATCCGCCCTCGAGGACCGATACGAGTCGCCCGGCGGCGCTTGCGGCAGTGCGCCGCGAGATCTCGAGTGTCAGCCGGTGGAAGTGCTCTGGTTCGAGTGTGAACCCACCGAGCGGATCGCCTTTTGCCGCGTCGAACCCGGCCGAGATCATTACCAGGTCCGGCGCGAATTCCTCCGCTTCGTCAACCGCTTCGAGGAGTGTCTCCACGTACTGTTCCGCCTGAAGTCCGGGCGGCATCGGGAGATTCCGAGTGGTCCCCGAACCCGGACCACTTCCTCGCTCCTGTGCGGATCCCGTCCCCGGATAGTGAGGGCTCTGGTGCAGGGACAGGTAATACACGGAGGCATCAGAGTAGAACGTGTCCTGGGTTCCATTCCCGTGATGAACGTCCCAGTCGACGATCAGCACTCTGTCCGCCAGGCCTTCCTCGATCGCGCACCTGGCAGCGATCGCCACGCTGTTGAGCAGGCAGAACCCCATCGCCTTGTCCGGTGTCGCGTGATGACCGGGCGGACGAACCGCGCAGAAGGCAGCTGGAAAGCGGTTGGCCGCCACGGCCCGAACGGCATCGACGGCGCAACCGGCTGCCGCCAGTGCCGCGTCCCACGATCCGGCCGAGACGACAGTATCCGCATCGATCCTGACGATCTCGCCCGTGACTTCGGCTCGATCCACGGCCCGTCTGAC
>JAENXO010000464.1 GCA_016649455.1 Gemmatimonadota bacterium
CTCGTCGAGGCGCAGTATGCCATGGTGCCGATCGATCCGGAGCGCTCGGCCGCGGTGCTCGATTCCCTGATCGAGAGCGTGAAAGCGGTGCAGGAGCAGCTCGAGGCCTCGCTCGAGGAGGACTCGGCGAGTGGGTCGTCGGCGCCCCCCGCAAAGATCGACGCGTTCCGCGCGGCGAGCGTGGTCGAGGACCTCGGCGAGAGCCTCGAGGACTGGTACGAGTTCTACGCGGGCTACGACCCGCTGTTCACCTGGTGGGTCAAGGAGCCGTACACCCGGGCGGCGGAAGAGCTCGAATCCTACCGGGAGTTCCTGCGCGAGAAAATCGTCGAGATCGAGCCGGAGGGCGATGAACCGATCGTCGGTGACCCGATCGGCGCGGAGGCGATCGATGTCGATCTCGCTCACGAGATGCTGGCCTATTCTGCGGAAGGGCTGATCGAGATCGCGGAGCGGGAATACGCGTGGTGCGTGGAGCAGTTGAAGCTGGTGGCGGGAGAGCTCGGGTACGGCGACGACTGGCACGCGGCGCTCGAGCACGTGAAGTCGCTTCACCTCGACCCGGGCGAGCAGCCGCAGCTGGTGCGGGAACTCGCGCTCGAGGCGGTGGAGTTCATCGAGGCCCGGGACCTCGTGACCGTGCCGCCGCTCGCCCAGGAAATCTGGCGCATGACGATGCTCTCACCGGAGAGTCAGAAAACCGCGCCGTTCTTCCTCGGCGGAGAAGTCGTACAGGTCGCGTTTCCGACGGACGAGATGACGCAGGAACAGAAGCTGATGAGCCTGCGGTCCAACAACGTGCACTTCTCCCGCGCCGTGGTGCACCACGAGCTGATCCCCGGCCACCACCTGCAGGGATTCATGACCGCCCGCTACAACACCCACCGGCGCGAATTCGGGACGCCGTTCTGGGGCGAGGGCTGGGCCCTGTACTGGGAGATGCGGCTGTGGGACCTCGGATTCCCGACCACGCCGGAGGACCGGCTCGGGATGCTGTTCTGGCGCACCCACCGGGCGGCCCGGATCATCTTCTCGCTCAAGTTCCACCTCGGCGAGATGACGGCCGACGAGGCGATCGACTTCCTGGTGGACGGGGTAGGGCACGAGCGGTCCGCCGCCACTGCCGAGGTCCGGCGCTCGTTCAACGGGAGCTATCCGCCCCTGTACCAGGCCGCCTACATGATCGGCGGGCTGCAACTCCTGGCGCTGCACAGGGAGGTCGTGGGCGCCGGCCTCATGTCGGAGCGCGAGTTCCACGACGCGATCCTCAAGGGCGGCTCGATGCCGATCGAGATGCACCGCGCCCGCCTCACGAAGGTGGCCCCGGAGTGGGAGTTCACGCCTGAGTGGAAGTTCGCGTCGCCTTAGGATCGCTGTGGGCTGATTGGCGAGGTAGTCGTGCAGGTTGGCGCCGCGCGGGCAGGTTCGTGTCCTGCGCGGCGCCTTTGCTGGACGGGCGCGATTCGACCCACCCATATTGCCGGGACTTCCCACCACATCCCGGAGAGGACAGGGCCCTGTGAAAAAGCTGTTTCAGGAGATTCACCAGCGCTCGCTGTGGCAGGTGCTCGGGCTGTACCTGGCCGGCGCGTGGATACTGCTCCAGGTCGTCGACGTGCTGAACCAGAACCTGGGTCTGCCGCGCTGGGTGTTCGTTCTCGCGCTCGTCCTGCTGGCGGTCGGCCTGCCGGTCGTCCTGCTCACCGCGATGCTGCAGGGCGTCGGGCGGGGAGCGGGGGAGGGTGCCGAGCTCGAGGCAGCTTCGGACGCCGGAGCCCGCAGCGTAGGCGGCGGCTTCTTCACCTGGCGCAACGCGACGATCAGTGCCGGTGCAGCTGCTCTTCTGTGGGGCGGAGTGGCCGTCGGTTGGCTCCTGTTCGGGCGCGGGCCCGGCGCTTCTGCCGTCATCGACGCGGTGGCCGGCCTCGAGGAGGTCCGCGAGCTGGTGGAGGCGGACCGGTTGTCGGAGGCGTACTTCCGTGCGAGGGAGATCGAGCCGGCTTTCACCGAGGATTCGCTGCGCCATGAGCTTCTGGACGCCGTCACGAGCACCGTGGACCTGGAGTCCGAGCCGCCCGGGGCCGAGGTGTGGACCCGGCCGTACGACTCGACGGAGGAGGATTGGGAACTTCTGGGCCGGACTCCGCTCGAAGCCGTGCGCGTCCCGCGGGGTCTTCCCCGGCTGAGGCTGGAGCTGGAAGGGTACCACGCGCTGCGCATGGCGAAGCTCAGCTGGATGAACGCATTCACGCTCGAATCGCTGGATCCGGCCACCGAAGGACTGGTCCGCGTGGCGGGCAGCGACTTCGAGGTCTTCCTGCCCGGGCTCGAGCATCTGCATATGGAATTGCCAGATTATTTCATTGACAAAAATGAAATTACAAACAGTGAGTTCAAGCAGTTTATAGATGCTGGAGGCTACACGGACCCGCAGTACTGGATTCACGCCTTCGTCCGTGACGGGATCGAGATCGGTTGGGAAGCAGCGGTGGCCTCATTCCAGGACCAG
>JAENXO010000077.1 GCA_016649455.1 Gemmatimonadota bacterium
GCCGGGTTGAAGTCCGCCGAGCCTATCGCCGCGTCCCATGCCTCCCGTGCTTCGGGACGGAGCGGGGATGTCGCTGCATAGTCCAGATAGATCGATGCTCTATTCACGTTCTGTGGTCCGCTCTTCGGCGTGGTCTGAGCAAAGGATCGGGCTTTGTTCCGCCGGTCCGATGTGTCTCGGTGGTGGACTACAGCGAGAAGACGCCCAGCGTCGCCAGGTCATCCACTTCGATCGTCTCCGGCGTCCAGAACGGTTCCCCGAACGGGCGTCGCACGAGTGACCCGCAGTGACGTGCCTGTGATTCGACCAGCTCGAGCAACGGCTGACCGGTGGGGAACAGCTCGCCTGCCTTCGTGGCGCCTGCGAACTGCGACGAGTAGCAGCTCACCGCCTCGAGCTTGCGTCCGAACTCCTCTTCCGTCAGTCCCACCACGAAGGTGGGCTTCACCGGATCTTCCCGGTACGCCAGCGAGTGAATCACCTTCGTCGGCCGGCGCGCCTCGAGTGTGCGGAGGTTCTCGCCGCCGTAGTTGGCGAGGCCAGCCAGAAAACAGGCATCCCTGCCGAGCTCGGCCGCGATCCGATGGTCCGGGTGACGGCTGGTGAGGAAGGGAAGGATCACGACGCGCGGCTGGAGCCGTCTGAGGATCGCGACCAGCCGTTCACGGGAGTCATCGGTGTTGAACAGCCCCGCATCGGGCAGACCGGCGTTCTCCCGCACGACGACGCCGAGGACTTCCGCGGCTTCAGCCGCTTCCTTCGCTCGCTGCTCCGGCGTGCCCTTCGTGCCCGTTTCGCCTCGCGTCAGATCCAGGATCCCGACTTTGCGCCCAAGGCCGGCCGACCTGGCCAGCGCTCCACCGCACAGCAACTCTGCGTCGTCCGGATGGGGAGCGATCGCCAGCAGGTCGAGGGGAGGTGCGCTCATCATTCGTACCGGAGGGCGTCGACGGGATCGAGCGCCGCGCCCCGGGCCGCCGGATACAGTCCGAATCCAACGCCGGTGAAGATCGAGGCGCCGAGGGCGACGACGATCGCCCAGAGCGGAACCGAGGCGGGAATCGGCGTGAAGTTTGTCACCAGCCACACGACCACGCCGCCGAGCACCATCCCGATCGCTCCTCCGACGGCGGTGAGCGTGGCGGCTTCCACCAGGAACTGGAGCAGCAGGTCCCGGCGGCGCGCGCCCATGGCCTTGCGAAGGCCGATCTCGCGCGTCCGTTCGGTCACGGAGATCATCATGATCCCGATCACGCCGATGCCGCCCACCATCAGTCCCACGCCGGACAGGGACACCATCACGGCGAACAGCACGCCCGTCAGCTTGTCCCACAACTCGATGAACTCATCCTGGGTGATGAGCTCGAAGTTGTCGTCTTCGCCCGGATCGAGGCCCCGGATCTGCCGCATGGAGCCGCGCACGATGTCGAGTGCGTGCTCCAGCGGGACGCCCTCTTCGGGCTGCACCGTGAACGCGATCATCCGCCGCCACACGTCGAGGTTCTTCATTGCGGCCGGAAACGGAATGAACACCCAGTGGCTGGCGAGACTCGAGAAGACGTTCGACGGCTTCCGGTAGACGCCGATCACCTCGAACTGGGCGTTCCGGTTTCCGGGCCTGCCGATCGTGATATGCTTCCCGATCGGGTCCACGCCGGCAAACAGATCGAGGGCGACCTGCGAGTCGATCACCGCTACGGCGGTCCGGCGGGCATCCTCCACCTCGGTGAACCACCGGCCGTCCACCACGTCCCCATCGTCGATTTCGAGATAATTGGCGCCTACGGCGTAGAGGCTGATCCGCACGTCCTCGCCGTCGGCCGAGGCGTGGAAGCCGACCGACCCGAGATCCGCAAGCGCGCTGACCCGCTTGATGCCGGGGAGGTCGTTCAGATTCTTTGCCCACGCGGGGTCGAGCGGCGGGTTCTTGAAGAACTCGTTCTCCTCTTCCTCGAGACCCGTCGACATTCCGCCGCCCCCGACCGGAGCATGGAACACGTAAAAGGTCGACATCCCGCCGGCCGACAGGGCGTCGCTGAAGCTGTCGTTCAGGCCCTGCACGATCGCCGCCATCGCCATGACGACGAGGACCCCGATCGCCACGCCGAGGATCGTGAGGCCGCTTCGGACCTTGTTGGCGCTCAGGGAATCGAACGCCACGCGCAGTCCCTCGCGCAGGGTCGCGATCAGACCCATGCCGCGCTCCTGCCTCCGCCTACTCACTGCGCAATGCCACGATCGGGTCCTGCTTCGCGGCTCGGTATGCCGGATAGAGCCCGGAACCGACGCCGACCAGAATTCCCAGGGTGAGCGCCACGGCGATGCCCCACACCGGAACGGAGGCGGGCATCGGGGTGAACGCCTCTACTCCCTTTCCGATTCCGATACCGAACACGATTCCGATTCCCGCGCCGACGACAGACAGCGTCGCCGACTCCGACAGGAACTGAATCAGGATGTCCCGCCGCCGGGCCCCCACGGCTTTGCGAATGCCGATCTCCTGAATGCGTCCGGCGACCGACAGGAGCATGATGTTCATGATCACGATTCCGCCCACGACAAGGGAAATCGAGACCAGGCCGGGGATCGCGGCGAACAGGATCTTGACGATCTTGTCCCAGGTGTCGAGCAGCTCGCTGGATGTCTGAAGCCAGAAGTCGTTCTCCTGCCCGGGTCGCAACTCGCGGTCCGTCCGCATGGCTCCCTCGACCGCGATCTGGGCTGCTTCCATTTCCTCCATGCTGCGCATCTTCACGCTGATCTCGTCCACTTCCGACGGATTCCGCGCGAACGTCTGACGGTACACGGAGAACGGCATGAGGATCGACGCGTCACGGATCACGCCGAACATCCCTCCCTGGCTTTCCCACACCCCCACGACGTTAAAGCGATGGGCTCCGATCCGGATCTGCTTGCCGACCGGATCCACATCGGGGAACAGCCTGTCGGCGATCTCGGACCCGATCACGACCACCTTGAGCCCGCGACGCTGATCCAGCGGTGTCAGACCTCGTCCGATCTCGACATCCCAGCCCTGCAGCGCCTCGTATCCGTCGGATCCTCCGATCAACCGTACATTTCGCCGGCGCCGCTCCTTGTAGCTGACCTCGTCGAATCCCCGGTCGGAGTTGTAGGCGAGGCGCCAGGCTTCGGGGACGGCGGCGCTGATGACGTCCACGTCGTGCAGGGTCAGATTCGGATTGCGGGCCTGACGACGGCGCCGTTCTTCGGTCTCCGATCCGGTGGAGATCTGGCTTCGCCGCACGACCGTGAAGGTGTTGATTCCGAACAGGGACCCGGCGAAGTCCTCCTGGACGTAGCGGTTCATCCCTTCCACCACGGTGATTACCGCGATCAGAAAGGTGATGCCGATGATCACGCCGATCAGGGTAAAGGCCGACTTCAGCTTGTGGGCCCACACCTGCTGCAGCGCGATCCAGATTCCCTCGAGGACGTACACGCGTCAGGGCCTCTCCGTTTCTCGGAAACCGGTTCTCTAGAGCAGGCCGTCGGCCCGGGCGTCGTGCGATTCGATCAGGCCGTCCCGCAGGGTGACCACTCGCTCGGCGTGCCCCACGATATCGTGCTCATGCGTGACCATGATGATCGTCTGCCCTTCGGAGTGGAGCTCGTCGAACACGCTCATGATCTCTTCCGATGTCTTCGAGTCGAGATTCCCGGTCGGTTCATCGGCCAGCACGATCGAGGGGTCGTTCACCAGAGCCCTGGCGATCGCGACACGCTGTCGCTGGCCTCCCGAGAGCTCGTTCGGCTTGTGATGCGTGCGATCGGCGAGATCGACACGGGCAAGAGCGTTCTTCGCCTTCTCCTGCCTCACCTTGGACGATACTCCTGCGTAGATCAGCGGGAGCTCTACGTTGTGCAGCGCGCTGGCCCGCGGCAGCAGGTTGAACGTCTGGAATACGAAGCCGATCTCTCGATTCCGGATCCGGGCGAGTTCGTCGTCGTCCAGGCCCTGGACCGGAGTGCCGTTCAGGACGTACTCGCCCTCGGTCGGCGTGTCCAGACAGCCGATCAGGTTCATCAGAGTCGACTTGCCGGAGCCCGACGGGCCCATGATCGCGATGTATTCGTTACGCCGGATCTGCATGTCAACGCCGGCCAGCGCATGGATCGTCTCCGAACCCATCTGGTACAGCTTCTTCAGATTGTGGGTCTCGATGATGACTTCGTTCCCGTTCGTCTGCATCCCCTGTTCCCCGTTCATTCTTCCGTGACCTCGGTGGAGTCGCTGCTCGTCGTGTTGACCGGATCGCCGTCGCTGAGTTCCCGGATCACCTGGTAGGTGCCCGATACGACAGTATCCCCCTCCTCCAACCCGTCCAGGACCTCGAAGTAGTTGTCGCCGGCAATTCCAATCTCCACCGGTCGGAATCGGGCCAGGTCGCCGTCGACCACGAAGACACCCTCGATCGGGTCTTCGCTGCCGGTGGACGTTGCCGCAGCCTCGCCTTCAAGTCCGGGCTCGCCTTCGATCTCGTTCGGCAGGCGCTCGAATTCGCCCGGGTCCATCAGGGTCAGGGCGATGATCGGGATCGACAGCGCATTCGGCCGTACGTCGGTGATCACGTCGGCCGAGGCCGACAGGTCCGGTCGCAACTCGACTTCGGAATCCTCCAGCGTCACCCTGACCTCGAAGTCGATCGCCTGGTCGGAGCTCGAAACCTGCTGGCTGCGGGGCCGGATCGAGCTGTTGCCGATCTTCGACACCCGGCCCACGAATTCCCGGTTCGGGAACGCGTCGATCGAGATGGAGACGGAGTCGCCGATCGAGATTTCCGGGACGTCTGTCTCGTCCACCTCGATCACCGCCTCCATCACCGACAGGTCAGCGACCGTGATCAGCAGACTGCCAGGATTGTTCATCGTCCCGACGATCGCCGTCTCGCCCTTCTCGACATTGAGCCGGGTGACGCGACCGCTCATCGGCGCGCGGATCACGGTCTTTGCTAGGTTGTCCTGCGCCTCCCGGACGCCCGCCCGCGCCATGTCCACGGAATGCTTTCCCGACTCCAACAGGGCTTCCTGGACCTCGGCGTTCGTGCGCGCCGTCTCGAATTCCGTCTCGGTGACCATCTCCGGCAGCCGTGCCTTCAGGTCACGGATCCGCTCCCAGTCGCGTTGCGCCTGGAGATACCCGCCACGCGCCTGCGACTCCCTGGCGGACGCCTCGGCGAGTCCGGCTTCCGCTCTCTGGACGGCGGCTTCGAATCTGGCCGGATCGATCACGAGGAGCAGATCTCCCTCGGTGACCTCATCGCCTTCCTCGACGTTCAACTCGACCACGCGCCCTGATACGTCGGCACTGATGTCCACCAGGTGTTTCGGTTCGATGTATCCCGTGGCGGAGACCTGCGCGACGAGGTCCCGTCTCGACACGGCTTCGGTTCGTACATCGACGGCACCATCACGTCCGCCTCGCATGGCGACGGCCGTCATGATCGCGAGCACGATCAGGACGCCAATGCCGATCAGGATCTTCTTTCCCCGTGACATCTATCTCTTCCGCTGGTTTGATGTTCCGGAACTGCACCGCCGAACGACGGTCACAGTCTCGTACGAGCCGACACGCCACCCGGTTTCGGTGGCCTCGGAGCGTTCACGACGCACTTCGCCCTCAGCTACGGGAAACACTTCCGGTCCCCCGGCCGTTGAGTACTGCGCTCACATCGGCGAGAAGATCGCGCCGATGGCCTTGAACACGACGTATGCGCCGATCATCACGGTCGAAGCGCTGGCGGCGGAGACCTTGGGGTACAGGCGACTCACCGCCACGCCGAGCAGGATCATCGTCCAGATGCCGAACAGGTTCAGACCTGCCATGAACCGGTAGGCGTAGGTGCCCGAATCCAGCCATGGCGTGAGAAGGTGCAGGGAAAACGTGGTACGGAGATCCTGGCGCGCCAGCACGAGCGGCATGGTGATCAGTCCGCCGGCGGCCCATACAATGTACGAGTGGGCGGCGCACGCGAGAACGGCCGGGAACGCGGCCTCACCCCCCAGGATGGCATTCCACACCAGGAGGATGAACCCGGAAACGAACAGGATCATGAGAATCGGGAAGACTACCGTCCCCACCCACCGGATGATGTTACTGACTCCCATGAACTTCTCGACCGCCGCGACCTGCTCCGGAGGAGCGTCACTCGGCAGGCTCGACAACGCCATTTCCCGGATCAATTCGGCCGGGATCAAGGCCTGGACCACGAGGCCCAGCACGATTACCACGACCGCGGCGCCGATCCACTTCGGAGTTGTCTTCAGCGCATCGAACAGGGTGGCCGGAGCCGTGAACACCTGCACGATTCGAATGGGAAGCGACGGGAGCTCCGGAGTCCGATCCTGGTCTCCGTCGGTGATCGAGCCGATTTCGTCCTGACTCATGGTACGTCCTCCCTTGAGGATCCGTCCTCGGCGTTCTCGGGGTCCGGGCCCGCCGAATCGGTGATTCTGATCGCCACCCAGGCACGCTCGGGGATCTCGGCACGCAGCACATTCCCGGTCGTGCGCTCGACCCACACGATATGGTGCGATTCCCCGATCTGCATGTCGTACCGGGTCGCCGCCAGCACCGGCCCGTCCTGCATCGCGAGCTCGACCTCGGTGACCGCGTCGAGCCGAATCGATGATCGTTCGACGGCGTCTGGCGCGAGAGCGTCCACGGTGCCGCCCTGTCCCGCTGATGCCTGGCCGAAACGCTTGATGAGGAACCAGTAGTGATGGGCCACTCCGGTCTGAATCAGGACCAGATCGCGGTCCGCCAACAGCTCCGTCATGCGCTCGCCTTCCTGGTTCGACGTCGTGACCCGGATCCGGCTTCCGGTTCGCACCGCGATCGTCGTCGAGGTCGGCCGCTGCAGAGTGCGGAACTCGTACCGCACAGGGACGAATCGTGCGTCCGTACGAAGCCCGACTTCAGCCGACATTACCCAGAGTTCCTGCCCCTCGAGGCTGGTCCGGCCCACTGCCATGTACTCTTCACCCTGCCGTCGAATCGCGAACGATTCCTGCCCGCGGGACGCACCGCCGATCCGGATTTCAAATCGTCCCTGGTCGATCATCGACGGATCCTGGGCGAATGCCGGACCCGCGTGGACAACGAGCAAGCACGCGGCGAGCACCGGCCAGTTGATCCAGTGGACCCGTTGCCGGTGCGTGTTGCTCACCGGATCACTTCGTGAGCCGCGCAGTGATCGTTTCCACGATGTGCTCATAGATCCTCTGTCCCTTCTCGGCAGACGCGAGAGAAGGGCGTCCGACGACGCCAGGGGAGCCCGGCATCGGGGAAGACGCGCCGACGTCACCCGGGGCCGCCGTGCCAGACACGGAATCCATGATCCACTCCTGCCTGACCATTTCCGGTTCGAGGTAGAGCAGAAGCGATGTCTCGAGCTCTCCCCCCCGCTCCGGAGTATTGCCCTGGACCAGAAACGAAGAAAGGTCGAGCGCGTGTGTGTCGAATGCTCTGACGCGAACCGTGTCAGCCATCACCATCGCCATCGCCTGGATGTTCCGGGCAAATCCGTTGGTGGTGATCAGGACGATTTCTTCCAGTCCCTGCTTGCCCCATGTGTCCACGAGCTCGTTCAGCACGCGGTGGAGAGTCTTGCGGTCCAGCGACGCCGTGCCGGCATACGCCTGATCCCGTTTGCACGCCACTCCATAGGCCAGCGTCGGGGCCAGGAGCAGCCTCGCGCGAGCTCCGACGTCCCGGGCGAGGTTCTCGACGATCACGGTGTCGGTGCACAGCGGCAGGTGCGGCCCATGCTGGATGCAGCTTCCGACCGGGAGCAGGAGCCTGGGATCGTCCCGGAACCACTCCGCAGCCTCGGGCCAGCTGAGTCGATCGAGTCGGACTACCTCATTCATCTTGGATTCCACGACCGCCAATCTAGCGTTCTTCGTGGTGCAGGGAACCGCCTCGAGTTCAACCCGGCTCGGCGACCATCGTCCCGGCGGGTGGCGAAGACGCTGCCGGTTCCGGATTGTATCTGGAAATCGGACTGGAGCTGGGGCGGACGAGGAGCAAGCGAAGGAGAGAGTATCCATGGAAGAGCGACGGTTCATCCCGCTGGACAGCTGGACCGAGAGGCCTCCGGACGAAATGCGGCACCGGGCGCTGGAATTCTACGAGCTGATGAATCGTCGTCGGAGCGTACGCCAGTATTCAGATCGGCCGATTCCCGATGGCGTGATCGAGGACTGTCTGCGTACGGCGGGCACTGCTCCGAGCGGTGCGCACAAGCAGCCGTGGCACTTCGTGGCGGTCCGTGATCCCGGCGTCAAGCGGAAGATCCGACTCGCCGCCGAGGAGGAAGAACGAGCTTTCTACGGCGGACGGGCGCCGGACGACTGGCTCGAGGCCCTGGAACCGCTCGGGACGGACGAGCGGAAACCGTTCCTCGAGACCGCTCCCTGCCTGATCGCCGTTTTCGCCCGCAGCTTCGGTCGCGGACCGGATGGCGAGCGGGAGAAGCACTACTATGTGCAGGAGTCCGTGGGCATCGCCACCGGATTCCTGATCGCTGCCCTGCATGGCGCCGGACTGGCAACGCTGACACACACCCCGAGTCCGATGGGGTTCCTTGGCGAGCTTCTCGGGCGCCCGAAGGAAGAGCGACCATTCCTTCTTCTCGTCACCGGGTTTCCGGCGGCAGATGCCCGCGTTCCGGACCTGTCAAGGAGCCCGCTGGCCCGGATCTCAACGTTCATCTGAAATATTGTGCGTTTTGGCACACAGCATGTATAGTTGTATACGCGTAGGCTTCGTACTAGTTAGTACGAGACCGAAATATCCGGCTAAATAGCTGTATTATAGAGTTTATCCAGTGGTCTGGCGCATTGCCTGAGGCGAACATTGTGTTTTCTGGCACAACAGGTATGGACATCCTATATTGTGATAAATCGTGCAAATCGGTCCGCGGCGTTCTCACCCCCCCCCCCCCCACCCCCGCCCCCCCCCCCCCCCCCCCCCCCCCCCACCCCC
>JAENXO010000349.1 GCA_016649455.1 Gemmatimonadota bacterium
AGCGGCACTCCCTGCGTTCGGAGCGCTACGCGCCGCAGGCCTTCCGACGCTGCAAGGTGCATTTTCTCCGGGCGGCGTTTCTTCCACCCGGCAGGCCGATCGTCGTATGGGGAGCCGGAGAGGTTGGGAAGCCGCTCGCCCTGGAACTTCAGCGGCAGGGAATCCCTGTCGCCGCGTTCGTAGACCTGGATCCCCGCAAGATCGGCCAGGAGATTCACGGCGCCCCCGTACTGGCTCCGAAGGGGGTCGAGACCCTGATGCGTGACTCGGATCCGTACGTCCTGGCCGCGGTCGGATCTCCGGGAGCCCGAGAGGAAATCCGCGAGGCGCTGGATGCCATGAATCTGATCGAGATCGACGACTACCGGGTCTGTTCCTAGATTGAACCTCTTCCCGGTACCCGGAGCGCCACGGTAGCTGCCCCGAGGCCGGGTAATCGGCGAGTACCCCAGGAGATAGAGATGACACGAAGGCACTTCGGCTGGCGGTATCTGTTGACTCTCTCCTGCCTGGCTGTCCTCGCCGCAGGCTGTGCCACCGGAACTCCTCCCGAGACAGGCCCGGATTCGTCGGGAACGAGCACCGCCGGCCAGAGCGAAGCCGATCTTCAGTTGCTGAATGGCACGCCGAACGGTGCCTGGGAATCGTCGTACGAGCCGCTCGACGCCGGTCCGGTACTGATTCGGGGTGGTACCGTGATGACGGCGGCGGGAGAGGAGATCAAGGGAGGGGATGTGCTGCTCGTCGGTGGTCGCATCGAGGCCGTCGGAGTGGGACTGGACGCTCCACCGGATGCCTCGATCATCGATGCGGCCGGCAGATTCGTTACGCCGGGTATCATCGACTCGCATTCGCATCTCGGGGTCTATCCATCTCCTGGGGTCGAGGGAATGGGGGAGGGCAACGAGGCCACGAACCCTGTAACCGCCGAGGTGTGGGCCGAGCACGGCGTGTGGCCGCAGGATCCCGGTTTCTGGCGTGCCCTGGCCGGCGGGGTGACGACTCTGCAGGTATTGCCGGGCAGCGCCAACCTGATCGGCGGTCGCGGCGTGACGCTGAAGCTCGTCCCGGGAATGGGCGTCACCGATATGATGTTTCCCGGCGCGCCGATGGGCCTCAAGATGGCATGCGGAGAAAATCCCAAACGAGTCTACGAGAGTCGCGGGCCGTCCACCCGGATGGGCAATGTGGCCGGCTATCGCGAAGCGTTCATTCGGGCTCAGAAGTACAGGGAGAAATGGGATCTCTGGCTGGCCGGTGATCGAACCTCGGATCGCCCTGACCGAGACCTGGCTCTGGAGACACTGGCAGAAGTCCTGCGCGGGAACATCCTGATCCAGGCCCATTGCTACCGAGCCGATGACATGCTCACGATGCTCGAGCTTGCACAGGAATTCGGACTCTCCATTCGCTCATTTCACCATGCAGTAGAGGCCTACAAGATCCGGGACCGACTCGCGGCGGAGGATGTGGCTGCGTCCATGTGGGTGGACTGGTGGGGCTTCAAGATGGAGGCGTTCGACGGCATTCCCCAGAACATTGCCCTCGTGTCCGATGCGGGGGCTCGTGCAATCCTGCATACGGACAGCGATCTGGAAATTCAGGTCCTGAACCAGAATGCGGCGCGGGCCATGTATGCAGGACGTAGCGCGGGTCTGGACGTGAGCCGGGACCAGGCGCTTCGGTGGATTACGATCAATTCCGCCTGGGCACTCGGCATCGACGGACAGACCGGCAGCCTTGAGCCGGGGAAGGCGGGTGACGTGGTCATCTGGTCCGGCGACCCATTCAGCGTGTACAGCCGTGCGGACCAGGTCCTGATCGACGGAGCCGTCGTATACGATCGTCTACGTTCCGACGGGAATCCGGTCAGCGATTTCGAGCTGGGGATCCTCGCCGACATGGGCCAGAGAGGTGGATCATGAGCCGCGCGAAGCTGTGCGTCCGGAGGGCGATACGCCCGGCGATCCTGGCCTTGATCATGACCGGTCTCCCGGCGACTGCCGCGGGGCAGGATCTCGCGGTGATTGGCGGGACCGTGCATACGGTGTCCGGAGAGGTGCTCGAAGGGGCCACCGTGCTCATCCAGGCCGGGCGCATCGCCGCACTAGGCCATGACGTCGAGATACCGGCCGGAATCCGGGTCCTCGATGCTGCTGGCCGGGTCGTGACGCCCGGCCTGTTCGACGCAACAACCTCCCTTGGTCTCGTGGAAGTCGGGATGGTGAGCTCTTCCGTGGACAGCCGGCTGGACGGCGATCCCGTGAGGGCAGCGTTCGACGTCGTGGATGGAATCAACCCGCGGTCGGTGTTGATTCCCGTGAACCGGGCGGCGGGACTGACGACCGTTCTCACGGCTCCGGGTGGCGGGCTGATCTCGGGACAGGCCGCGATCATCGATCTCACAGGCTCGTCGACGGACGAGATGGTCGTGGTTTCAGGGGCAGCGATGGTAGCGAACTTCTCGTCCAGCGTGGCCGGCGGGTCCCGCGGTGGGGCGTCGCTTCGTCTGCGCGAGGTGCTCGACGACGCCCGGTTCTGGCACGACAACCGAGCGGCGTTCGACGCAGGTGGAACCCGCGGGCTCTCGGCATCACGCCTGGACTTCGAGGCCCTGGGGCCCGTGCTGGACGGAGAGATTCCGCTGATCGTGAACGTCCACCGGGCGGCCGATATCGAAGCCGTGTTGCGGATCGCCGATGACTTCGGGCTGAACCTGGTCATCTCCGGTGGTTCCGAGGCCTGGCTGGTCGCGGACCGACTGGCAGCCGCGCGTGTGCCGGTGATCGTCAAGCCGCTCACCAACAATCCGGCGGGCTTCGATCGGCTCGGGGCCCGATTCGACAACGCTTCTCTGTTGCACCAGGCTGGCGTGGAAGTCGTGATCGGCAGCTTCAATTCACATAACGCTCGCTGGCTGATGCATGAGGCCGGGAACGCGGTGCGGTTCGGGCTGCCGTGGGGCGTCGCTCTCAGGGCCGTGACCCTTGCTCCGGCTGAGGCCCTCGGAGTCGGGGACCTGTACGGCTCCCTGGAGCCCGGCAAGGTGGGGAATCTGGTCGTGTGGACCGGAGATCCATTCGAACTCTCAACCCGAGCCGAGACCGTCGTGATCCGCGGAGTCGTCACCTCGCCGGACAATCGCCAGATCGAACTTCTCCGGCGCTACCGGTACCTGGACGGGGAGTCGCCGGACTTCGAATAGGCTGGACTCCGACCTCCGCCGGGCAGGGGTTCCCTTCTCTCGCGCGGTCGTACCAGGACGGTCGCGGAAACGGCCGGTTTCGGCTATATTTTACAGGTTATTCCAGCCCTGAAACGGAGCTTCTGCGCCCCGTCCACTGGACGGAGCCCGGAACCCGGTGAACCGATCGCGAAGCGGAGTCCATGGAGATCGAAGAGCGCACGGAGCGGATCGAGCAGCGTCTGCTCGAAGATGAGATGCGGGAGTCGTTCATCGACTACTCGAT
>JAENXO010000066.1 GCA_016649455.1 Gemmatimonadota bacterium
GTGAGAGGTCCACCCCGAGTTCGTCAACGCCTCTTCCCGGAATGATTTCCGACCCGAGAGCGCGGCGGAGGAAGTAGAGGGACTGGCTGAGCGCTGCCCTGGCGTGTTCCTCGTCCGATTCGGGCCAGAAGAGCGCCACGAGCGTGTCGCGACGAACGAATCCTCCCCGTCCGGCGAGACACAGGTACACGAGGAGCGCGAGTCGTTTCGGCTGCGAAACTACGGACTCGAGTTCGCTCCGATTTCCATCACTGAGCCGCGAATCGCCCAGCACCCGCAGATCGATCACGCCTTCGCTCCCGTCCCTGCCCGGGGAAGTACCCGGGTGAGAGCCACGTCAGAGGCACGTCAGAGTCGCATCGTATGTCTGCAAAGGTAGCAACATGCAGGCCAGATCGCCTCTCGCGCGCGCTGCTGAGAGGATTCTCCAGGCGATCGGTCGACGAGTCTCCTGTCCGGGCACGGCCCCGGTGCCCGTTCAGGGGCTTGCGAGTGCCCACTCAAGCCCCGGAGGGCAAAATGAGAGCGATGAAGATCTTGGCCGTGCCGCTCCTGGCCGGCTGCCTGTTCCTGGCGTGTGACGAAGCATCGTCGCCGACGGCGGTGTCGGAGACGGACGCCGTCGAGCTCCAGGCAAACTTCATGAACGGGCCGGAGGAAGCGGGTGTGGTGTACCGCCATCAGGGAGACTTCATGTGGGTGGATGTCATCGAGACCACGCCGCAGGAGGAACCCTGGGTATTCTTCTTTGGAGAGCAGATGGGAGAAGTGCCCTGGAGTTGCGGTGGGACACGGACCGGCCTCGTATCGTGGCAGGATGTAAAATCCAAGAATCTGGGATTGAGCAAGAACTACCCTGTCGTGGCGTACCGGATGGCGGAGTTCTTCCCACTGTATATGGAGGGCGCGGATCTCGGGGAGGATCCGTACTGCTATGCCGCATTGAGGGCGGAACAGATCGCCGGTGGCGTGACAAAGCTGACGACGCACGACGACGGTCCGCAGGGATGGCGAAGTAGCGTCAACGGCACAGTGGATTGGGAAGGAGAGACGTACCAGTTACACTACATGCTCCAGTTCCGAAAGAAGGAAATCAAGAGTTCAGGAAAGGTCTGGTAAGTCCTCTGACTGTGGAGGTCGCGCGTATCCAGTAGCGCTCGAATCCTCTACACTCCCGCTCATCGATGGCGGGAGAGCGAGTGTACTCCAGTCCTGGCCGCCGGGGCCGCGGGTCGGGGCTGGATTCGCGGGGCAGTTTCTTCGGAGGCTGCCCCGCTTCAAAAAACGAGGGGACCGGCATACCGCCGGCTCCCTCGGGATAGGATCGAGCCCGGACTATGCCGGGGGGATGTGATCATCCTCCCTTGATCTCGATCTTCCGCGCCCTGGCCTCCGCCGCCTTCGGCAGCCGGACCTTCAGCACGCCCTTCGCGAAGTCCGCATCCACGTTCTCGGCGAAGCCTGGAAGATTCATCTCGAGCACGAACTCTTCATCCGTCTCGTAGAAGTCGGCCTGCGGACCGGTCGGGTTCATCGTCACCATCGGGCGGACGAAAAACTCGTCGAACAGCCGGTCCGTGTCCCAGCGGGTCTCCGGGAAGTTCCTCAGCACCGCCGTCGGGCGCCGTCGCGTGGTAAGCATCATGATGTCTCTCCTTCTGTCTTTCGTGATTCCTCCGGTCGGCCCCCGTGCACGACCGGTAGCGGTCTCGTCGGGTCAGAACCGCATTGCGGAGACCCGTGATTGTCAATTGCGATCGTAGCAACGAGCGTGCCGAAGGTAGAGACGTAGATTCTGCCAAGTTTGCACCAGACAAGGAGTTACGGCTGTCGTTCGGGCAGGCATGTGCCGAAAAGGCAGAACTGGTCTCGGTCTTCGGCGCGTGATTGCCGGGGATGAACCGGGGCGTGGCCCGACTCGTACTGGAGGTAGACGACGAGCAGGTTTAGAGCGTAAACTGTCCGCCCCTGGCCCCGTAGCTCAGGTGGATAGAGCGTCGGATTCCTAATCCGAAGGTCGCGCGTTCGAGTCGCGCCGGGGTCACTGATTTACCAGGCTCCCTGCGTCTACGCATTAGACGCCCTCTCCCGTCTTGGTGGTAGCAGGGGCCCTCCTTGAAGTCTGGGTTCCGTGCTAAGCCAAATCAGTTCGCAGCGGCCGTGTCGGCCGCTGCCAGGTCCCCCCGGAATGACCTCGCCCGGCTTACGTGAGCAGGCTCCTGCCGATTGGGCTGACCTGAATAACACCCTGGCGGGCAATCTGACCCACCGCTCGGCCCGGGGAAGCACTTGACCCTACTGCCCCTCCGACTCCCTGGCGGGCGCGGCGAACGCACCGTCCGGCGGCACGACCTTCGGCACTTCCGGGTCTCCTTCGTACGCCGGTGTCATGATCTGGACCCCGTACTCGTTGAACACGTCCAGGATGTTCGCGTGGAGAGCCGTATAGGTCGCGTACATGCGGCGCGGGTCGCGCGTGTAGGCGTTGATCTCGTATGTGACCGCGAAGTCCGCGAGCTCCTTCTGCAGCACGAAGGGGGGCGGGTCCGATTCGAGCCCCGGCGTCCTGACCGCCGCCTCCAGGAGCATCGCTTCGACCTGCCGCCACGGCGTCTCGTACCCGATCCCGACCGTAGTGTGGAGGATCAGCCCTTCCTTCCGGGCGATCGAGCTGTAGTTGGTCACGTTCCCACTCAGGATCAAGGTGTTCGGGACGATGATCTCCTCATTCTTCGGCGACCGCAGGTGCGTGACGAGGAGGCGCATTTCTTCCACATCCCCGATCGACCCGTCTACGAGGATCCGGTCTCCGACCCGGAAGGCGCGGCGGTACGTCATGGTGTACCCCGCAATGAGGTTGCCGATGACGGACGACGAACCGAGGGAGAACACGATGCCCATGAAGAGTGAAATGCCCTTGAATGCACTGGTGCTCGATCCGGGGATGTAGGGGAAGATCATGACCAGGAACAGGACGATCACGAACGTTCGCACGAGGCGATAAGTGGGCCGGGCCCAATCAGCATCGAAGCCGCGCAGGGTGGTTGTGCCTTGCTCCAACCCGGTGAAGTACGTTCGGATCAACCGCAGCACGAAGCGTGTGAAGAACCACGCGATCACGATGAACAGCAGGCCTGGAATCGCGTCGAGGATCCCGCGCCCGATGGAGAGAATCGGGTCTGTGACATACCCGAGAAGGGATTGGGCGAAACCGCGCGTCCATGGAAAGGAACCGAGGGCCGTGTTCAGATACGAGTAGACCAGGACCAGCCCCAGAGCTGTCGTCGCCACGCGCACCGTCCATAGCAGCAGGGCGCGGAGCTGTTCTGGGCGCACCACCTGCAGCGACCCCACCCTGATCGGGGCCGCCCCGCGTCGCTCCGCCACCTGCGAGAGGCCGCGGTGCAGGCGGCGCAGCAGGAACAGGAGGCCGAGGAGGAGAATCGCCCCAACGATCACGAACGCGGCGTGCCGCAGGAGCCGTGACGGAGTGCGGGCTGCCCTCCAGTCCTCGATCGCCTGCGCGATCAGACCCGAGTACACCTCTGCGATCAGCCCCGGGCTCATTTCTTCCAGGTCGGCATCCAGATCGAGAACCGTGAGGAGGTAATGGTCGCCAATCAGGACTCTGACGCCATCCGCCGTCTCCTCGAGCCGCCTGTCGGACGTCTCGAGGGACGGGTCGCGCGCCGCGTCCCGAATCCGAGTCGCGATCTCGCCGGCGCGGCGGTCGGCAGGATAGGCCGAGATTCCCCGGACGGGGAACAGCTCGCGACCGTCGACCGTCACCGGGGCGACGTCGGTGCCGGGGCGCAGGATTTGCTCGGCAGCCACCGGGGCCTGCCCCAGAGGCACGTCCTGGGAACGGACGGGAGCGGGGAGCAGCGCGACGGCGAAACAAATCAACGCGCATGTGGGCATACGAAGAATGCGGTTCATGGCTCCTCTAAGTTCCGCGGGAATGCCCGGCCGGTGCAGTGGGCCGCAAATGGCTGAGGGCGCCGGATATTGGGCTGTCGAACTGTAGTAGGTGGATTCCTGATCCGCTATGCGGAGCTGGCAAGTCGGCATCAATTGCCCGAGACCCCGGCTTTTGATTGGTGGCAGCTTTGCGGGTGAGGGCGGCCACCGGACTTTGCCCAAAGAGAGCTATTCGGAGGGCTCCGCCTTGACCCGAAATTGGCCTGTCCCGTCTGCCTTGCTCCCCGGAGACCACCCGAGCAAGCGCATTCCTAATCCGAAGGCCACAGGTTGTTTTCACGCCTCGCGTGCTCAATGTCTCGCTACGCTCGACGGCGAGTCCTGCCGGGGTCATAACGCTCACGAGTTTCAATACGAGGTCTCACATGCGACTCGCATTCCTTTGCATCACGGTTGGCATGCTCTCGCTCGCCGCATGCGGGGATGACGGTCCGACGGGACCAATAGGCCCGAATCTCGTCGGCACGTATGAAGGAACGTGGACAATCACGGTGGAGGGGCCCGGGCTCGAGCCGACAATCCAGGTCTGCGTGGGAGAAGTCACGGTCACCGAGCACTCGGGTCGGGTCTTCGAGGGCACGTTCTCCCAGACTGCGAGCGAGGACTGCGAAACCGCGACTGGCTTCGTCACGGGTACGGTCACGGACGATGGTGAGGTGACAGTGTGGCTGGGTGCATCCGGGCCATGCGGCTGGCCAGGCTGCCGTTTCGGGAGCCGGGGAACGAGCGGTTCAGGTCGCGGCGATCGGGCAGGTACCGGGAGTGTCGGTCGAAGGCGAGGAGATTCAGAACCGGAACGAGTATGACCGCTCCCCTGAGAAGCTGGAACTCGTCGTCCTGGATCAACTGCCGAACGGCCCCGGTGCCGTTGATTTCGTCGCCGTGCAGCGCGGCCGTGACGAACACGACGGGGCCGTCCACTGCGGCCCGGCGAATGTGAATGGGAATCCGTACCGTCATGCTGCTGTAGCTCTCGCCCACAGCCAACTTCACGTCGACGGATTCGCCTGCCGGGATTTCCTTCCCGAACCATTCATCGATGGGCTTTCTCTCGGGCCTCCGCCGCGGCCGCGGCCGCTTCCTTCTTCATAGCGCGGGGCCGGTCGTGGCGGCCGGACCGCCTGCCGTTCCGTGCACCTCGTCGGCCACCGGCAAGTCGGGCAGCTCCTGCACCTCCGGACGTCGAGTGCGGCGAGTCTTCGCCGGGATCAGGTCACGCATCAACTCGAGTTTTCCGAAACAGAGCAGGCGATCGCCGGGCTCCAGCTCGCGGTGCGAACGCGGGTTTGGAATGACGGTCGTTCCCCGATAGAGCGTCAGGACGTTGAGGTCTCTCTCTCGCAACCCGGAATCGCTGATCGTCTTGCCAACGTACTCCGATCCCGCGGGGACGTGGATCTCGGCAACTCCATATCCGCGACTCACGGTCAGCCGCTGGCGAAGATCGATTTCCGGGAAGTCTACCTGGGCAGCCATGTAGTCCATGATGGCCCCGGCAACATCGAGCTGCGTGCAGCCCTCGATTCCTTCGAGACCGGGCGATGAATTCACTTCGACGACTTGCGGGCCGTCTGTTCCCTCGAGCAGGTCGACGCCGGCGACTCGCAGGCCCATGATCTGGGCGGCTCGGACAGCCGTCTCGCGATACTGCTCGTCGAGATCTACGGGCTCGGCGAGCCCTCCCCGGTGGACATTGCTGCGAAACTCCTGTCCCTGCGCGACGCGACGCATCGCGGCCACCACCTGGTCGCCGACCACGAACGCCCGGACGTCTTTCCCCTTGCTCTCTGAGACGAATTTCTGGATCAGCACGTTCTGTTTCTGGCTCTGCAGCAGCTCGACGATCGCCTCGGCAGATTTCACCGATTCCGCCAGCAGCACACCGATCCCCTGCGTGCCCTCGAGAAGCTTGATGATCACGGGCGCTCCGCCGACGCGTTCTATCGCCGGCAATACGTCCTTCTTGTCACGCACGAACGTCGTCTGTGGAATACCAATGTGATGCCGACTGAGAATCTGCAGGCTGCGGAGCTTGTCCCGCGAATTGCTGATTCCGGCGGATGAATTCGCGCACCACACGTCCATCTGCTCGAACTGCCGCACCACGGCCGTTCCGAAGTAGGTAATCGACGCCCCGATGCGTGGCAGCACGGCGTCATAGTGCGGAAGCCGCTCCTGATGGTAATAGAGGTCCGGCGCTCCCTCCTCGAGGTCGATCGCGAACTTGACGGTGCTGAGGACCTTGACCTGGTGCCCGCGCTGATCGGCTGCTTCGCGGAGACGGCGCGTGCTGTAACAGTTAGGACTGCACGACAGTATAGCGAGCTTCATTTTCCGGCCTTCTTCTTTCGCTGCGGCCTGCTGCCGCGATAGGACTTCCCTGCATCCACCAGGAATCTTCGGCGAAATGCCTCGCGGCCGAGCAGCATCCTAAAGCCCATCTCGTCGCGGCTGGCCAGGGTCAACTCGACAGGCCAGGTGGTACCCAGCAGCGTCACGTTCGTCACGATCACGGGCCGCATCGACGCCTTGCCGCTCGAACTGCGAATGGACCTGAATTCGAGAACCTCTGCCTCGACGTCAACGGCCGGATCGCTCTTCCGCTGGACGGGATGATCCTCGAATCGTACCCATATCGCGCCGTCTCGCTGGAACTCCTGCAGGTCGAAGGCATGCAGGGACGACGAACGGGCTCCCGTATCTACCTTTACCTTGATGTTCTTGATTCCGAAGTCCGGCAGACAGACCCATTCGCGCCAGCCGATCACGGGAAGTGCCGGCTCGACGCGTTTTGTCAGAACCAGCCTTTCCGCCCGATGAAGACAAGTAGACCTCCAGCGACGAGACCCATGAGCATCAGAGCGGCGGGATACCCCAGTGCCCAGCCGAGTTCAGGCATGTTCCACCGGGATGCAGCCGGATCGAAGTTCATCCCGTAGACGCCGGCGATGAAGCTCAGCGGGATGAAGATGGTGGCGATGATGGTCAGCACCTTCATCACCTCGTTCATCCGGTTGCTCACTGTCGACAGGTACATATTCTGCAGATCCGAGGTTACCTCTCGCTGGGCCTCCACGAGATCGATCAGGCGCACCACGTGGTCGTAGCAGTCCCTGAGATACGGTTGGGTCTCATCGGCGAAGATCGACCCGGCGTCCCTCATCAGCGTGTTCAGCAGTTCGCGATACGGCCAGATCGCCTTGCGAAGGGAGACCAGACTCCGCTTCAGGGAGTGGATCTGCTCCAGGGTCTCCGGTGTCGGTTCCTCGAAGACCCGATCCTCCAGTGAATCCAGCGCCAGGCCCGCCTCGTCCAGAACCGGAAAATAGTGATCGACTGCCGCATCCAGGAGAGCATACGCCAGGTAGTCGGCAATCCGGACGCGTATCTTGCCCTTGCTGTGCCTTATTCGGTCGCGAACCGCCTCGAAGCAGTCACCCGAGTGCTCCCGTAGCGTAACCACCAGGCCATCGCGCACGAGCAGGCTCACCTGTTCCGTATCACCCCTCTCAACATCCGGAATCCGCACGACGATGAATAGGACGTCGTCGTAGAATTCCGCCTTCGACCGCTGGCCGAGATTGACTACGTCCTCGAGAACCAGTCGATGCAGGTCGAGGTGCTCTCCGATCGCTCGAAGCAGGGGCTCATCGCTGAGGCTGTCCACGTTCAGCCACACGACCGGCCACTCCCTGCAAAGCTCGTCGAGTCGCCCGAGGTCGCTCACCTCCTCCTCGGTGTAACTGTCAGGCCCGTAAGCCAGTACCGTCAGTCGCGGGGGCGGTGCCTCGGCGTCGATGAGCAGCGTTCCCGGCATGGCACCTGGAGGTGGCCGCCTCCGATGGTACCGGAGTCCTCTGCGACCGCCAGCCAAGTTCATCCAGTTCAGTTTGTTCATCGGATCCCCTGGGTCCTGTGCCTGCACCAGTGCCGTCATCGATCGTTCGATTTCCGGATCGAAATGCACGTCGAGCTGCGGACCAGCCGTGCCGTGACGGCCGCGGACCCGGCATCTTCCAGACTGCGGCGACGGGCGACTCGGTCCAGCCAGCTCCCGACTAGGCGTGCTACGATGAATGTCCCGACGACAATGATGAGCACGGTCAGCAGTGTAGCTACCGTAACGGTCGTGTCCCCGTGCCGGAACAGTGGCAGGTCGAACATCGGAAGCCAGCGCTCGAGAGATTCCAGCCAGCTCATGATCCACCCTTGCAGGACGTGAGTGTCATGAGAATTGCCCGAGAGCTAGAATACGCCGTCCGCCTGCGTTCCGTCGATAGAACCGAGAACACAGCATGTACGATTGGGAGAGAGAAGCCCTGGGAGTTGACACCCTGGGTCAGATCCGGGGAGCGATCAGGACGCGGGTGCGAGTGGACCTCCTCAATCCCAGCGCGCAAGCCTGGTGGATCGCCACATTATACGGCCCCTACATCTGGAAGACGTGGCGGGTAGGTCTACTCCACAGTTCCATCGCGGCCTTCGTCGACTCGCCGGTGACGCTCCCCGATCCACTGGTTCTTCGCCTGCCGGAGTACCTCGCGACGAGCATGGCTGGAGTCTCTGATGTGTGGGAACAGGTGGCCGTGGTGCCGGTCCTGGTCGAGCAAAGGGCGCTGGCCTTCGCCGCCTTCGGCCTGCACCGGGGCGAGGGAGACCTCGACATATCCCAACCTCGTGACCGCTGGGAGCTGGTTGCGCCCACGGACATCAAGTCCCGATTCGGGCTCACCGACGGGCAGCAGATCGCAGTCACGCTGATTCCAGCACAGTTGCACAGACCCGACGCGCCGCATCAGAGGTGAGCTCTCGTCGCTTTGGGCGCGGAGACGTGAGACCGGACCGTTCGATTCTGCCCGTACTTTGCCCATGCGCAGCGCACAAGAGCAAATCGGTGCAGAAAGCCCCGATTTCGCTGATCATTAGGAAACCTGAGTACGGTAGAGAAACGTCGCCCTGAGTTGCCAATCCGAAGGCCACAGGTTGTTCGCACGCTTCGCGTCCTCAATGTCTCGCTACGCTCGACAGGGAGTCCTGTCGGGGTCATTTCGCTCACGACGCCCACTTCCCGCCCATGCAATGGCTGCGTAACATGGCGTATGCCCTAGCGTTCGTCTCAGTGCAAGAGGTTTCACATGCGAATTGCATTCCTTTGCATCACGGTTGGCATGCTCTCGCTCGCCGCATGCGGGGATGACGATCCGACGGGACCCATAGGCCCGAATCTTGTCGGCTCCTATGACGGAACGTGGACAATCACTGTGGAAAGGCCAGGGCTCGAGCCAACCATTCAAGTCTGCGATGGAGTAGTCACGGTCACCGAGCAGTCGGGCGGGGTCTTCGAGGGCACGTTCTCCCAGACTGCGAGCGAGGACTGCGAA
>JAENXO010000091.1 GCA_016649455.1 Gemmatimonadota bacterium
GCCCGGTTCTGCCGTGTTCGGCCGCAACCGCCGCGATATGCGCATGGTGATGCTGTACGCGGACGACCGGCAGGTCCACTGCGCCCGGGCCCGACTCGGCACCCAGCTCCCGGGCGAGCTCTTCCGCCACCCGGGTCGAGAGATAGCCCGGGTGCTCGTCGCACACCACGATCTGCGGCTGGATTCGGAACAGTTCACGAAACCGGAGAAGTGCGGACCGGAAGTGTTGCAGCGTTTCCAGGTTCTCCAGGTCTCCGACGTGCTGTGACACGAACACGGTCCGGTCTATCGCGAGGGCGAACGTGTTCTTGAGATGCGGACCGACCGCCAGCAACGGCCTCGGGACGGCCACCGGCAGCTCGACGGGAAGCGGAGCGAAGCCCCGCGCCCGGCGCATGAACGTCGGCGCCCCTCCGATCACCCGCACCACCGAATCGTCGTAGCGTGACACGATCTCCCGATCGTGCGCGAGGAAGCCGTCGGCAATTTCGCCGAGCGACATCCGACTCTCCTCGTTCGCCATGGCGATCGGAAGTTCGCTGACGTTTCCGCTGGTCATCACGAGGGCCCGCCCCGCCTTGCGCAACAGCAGCGTGTGGAGCGGCGTGTAGGCAAGCATGACCCCCACCGTATCGAGCCCGGGAGAAATCGATTCGGCCAGCGCCGCGGTCGGCCGTCTGCGAGCGAGCACGATCGGTCGTTCGCGGGACGTCAACAGCTCCATCTCGACGTGGCCCAGGAACGCCAGTCGGTGCGCCGACGGCAGATCGTCGACCATCACCGCGAGCGGCTTCTCCCACCTGCCCTTTCGTTCGCGAAGACGCGTTACCGCCTCCTCGTCCGCGGCGTCTACGGCGAGGTGGAACCCCCCGAGCCCTCGCAGGGCCAGGATCCCACCGCTTCCGAGCAGCGCGGCAGCTGCATCGATCGCATCGCCTCCGCGCTCGCGCGGGACCCCGTCCGCTCCGGTAAGCCAGACGGTCGGCCCGCACGCCGAACAGCTGTTGGTCTCGGAGTGGAAACGACGATCGGACGGGCTGCGATACTCCTCGAGGCATTCCGGACACTGCGCGAACTCACGCATGCTCGTCCGCTCGCGGTCATACGGCATACTCTCGATCACCGTGTACCGGGGACCGCAGTCGGTGCATGTAATGAACGGGTAGCAGAACCGTCGATTCGCCCGATCGAGCAGTTCGCTCCGGCAGGGAGCACACATGGCAACGTCGGGAGAAACCGGCAGGCGGCCGGCACCCGTCGTCACGCTGGCGTGCACCTCGAAGCCTGACTCGCCGGGAGCGTCAACCTGCTCCCACTCGAGAACGTCGATCCGGGCCAACGGGGGGGCCTCGTCAGTCAACGCCGAGCCGAACGCATCTAAATCGCCTGCCCGGCCCTCCACCTGCACGAACACCTCGCCCGACTCGTTCCGCACCCAGCCAGCGAGCCCGTGCCGCTCGGCCAGTCGGTGGACGAATGGACGAAATCCTACCCCCTGCACGACGCCACGAACATGGAACCGGCGCGCCTCGTGATCGGCGAACGGACCCGGATCCTGCCCGGACCGCACTCCGTCCACCGACCGTTTCGTCAAACCGCGGTTCCCGAGCCCGCCCGAGCCCGCTGCCGCAGAAAATCACACCATTCGTCCATCCCGTCGCCCGTAAGCGCGGAGGTGAAGAAGAACTCCAGCTCCGGGTTCACCTCATGGGCGAACGCCAGAGCTTTGTCCGGGTCGAACGGAAGGTGCGGCAGCAGGTCGGTCTTGCTCAGCACCGCCCAGGTCGAACGCTCGAACATCCGCGGATACTTCAGGGGCTTGTCCTCCCCTTCCGTCACCGAGAAGATCACGATTTTCGCGGTTTCGCCAAGATCCCAGCTGGCCGGGCAGACCAGGTTCCCCACGTTCTCGATGATCAGCAGATCGGTGTCCTCGAGCGAGATCTGCTCCAACGCCACGAGGATCTGGCGGGCGTCCATGTGGCAAGCGCCGTTGGTCACCACCGCCTGTACCAGTCGGTCGGTGTGCACAGCGAGACGCTCCGCGTCGTTCTCGGTCTGCACGTCACCGGTCACGACCGCGATGTTCAGCTCGTCCCCAAGCTGCTGAAGGGTGCGCTCGAGCAGCGCGGTCTTACCCGACCCGGGAGAAGAAACGAGGTTGAAGCACGGGACACCCGAGGCGTCGAGTCTGCGTCGCACGTCCGCGGCGATCTCATCGTTCTTCGCCATCACCTTCTCGCGGACTTCAATCCGACGAATCGCCATCATCGACCTCCACATAAGTGACCCGCAGTTCGTCGCCGGGCGTCCGCTCGATCTGCGGCCTGGCGTTTACGAATGGTGGCGCCGAGAGCAGGCTCTCGAGGCAAAACTCGAACGTTCCGAACTCGACACCCGAGCGGTCTCCAACCTCGACGCCTACCTCCCGCACCAGACCGAGCGACGCACGGCCGACCTGGTCTTCGGTTATCCGGCAGACGTCCATCGCCAGGCTAAGTTCGTGCAACGACCCCTCCCCTTACATATTGGCGCTCAAGCGGGCGATTCCGTCAACCGACGTGCCAATCTGTCACGTAGTACTTGCCGCAAGGGCGATCAGGAACGCGTACTCCATCGCCGTCTCCTTGAATCGCCTGAATCTGCCGGATTGTCCACCGTGCCCGGCATCCATGTTCACATGCAGAAGAACCTGCTCGGAACCCGTGTTCCGGTCACGCAACCGCGCGACCCATTTCGCCGGCTCCCAGTACTGGACCTGCGAATCGTACAACCCTGTCGTGACAAGCAACGCCGGGTAGTCCGCCTCCTGCACGTTGTCGTACGGGGAGTAGGACAGCATGTAATCGAAGTACACCGGGTCGTTCGGATCGCCCCATTCGTCATACTCGGATGTCGTCAGGGGAATCGTCGGATCGAGCATCGTCGTCACGACGTCGACGAACGGGACGGCGGCGATCACGCCCCGCCACAGTTCTGGACGGTCGTTCACGATCGCCCCCATCAGCAGGCCACCCGCGCTGCCGCCCATGGCGAACAGGCGGTCCGGATCCGCCCGGCCCGTCTCGACCAGGTACTCCGCACT
Source organism: Gemmatimonadota bacterium (assembly GCA_016649455.1). Lineage (GTDB taxonomy): Bacteria > Gemmatimonadota > Gemmatimonadetes > Palauibacterales > Palauibacteraceae > Carthagonibacter. Next base: position 3,086 of record JAENXO010000091.1, read on the forward strand.
GTCGATGAAATCGTTGAACGTGTTCTTCTTGTTCAGCAGCTTTCCGTCCTCGTACCAGCGCCGGCCCAGCTCTTCCCCTCCTCGGATGTGGGCGATCGCGTATACGAACCCCCGGTCGAGCAGGCTGAGTCGAGACGAGCTGAAGAACGGATCCATGCTGGCGCCGTACGAACCGTATCCGTACAGGAGGAGCGGTCGAGTGGCGAGATCTCCTCCCGTATCGCGGCGGTACACGAGCGAGATCGGCACCCGCTGTCCATCCCGCGCAATAGCAAACACGCGCTCGGTGACGTAGTCGGACGGGTCAAAGTCGCCGATCACGCCATCCCGCTTCCGCAGCATCCGCTGCTTCGTGTCGCGCTCGTAGTCGTACACGGAAGACGGTGTCGTCATCGATGAATAGCCGAACCGCACGAACGGAGAGTCGAGCTCGAGGTTGGTACTCAGCCAGGCCACATAGGCCGGATCATCAAACGCGATCTCGTGGTCCAGCCGACCGGACGGGTCGAGTATGCGCAGGTGGACGAGCCCGTCGCGCCGCTCCTGCACCACGATGTTGTCCGTGAACAGCTCGAAGTCTTCGAACAGCACATCGTCCCGCGAAGGGACGAGTTCCTCCCACATCTCGGGCCGCGGATCGGAGATCGGTGCCCGAACGAGCCGGAAGTTCTTCGCGTCACGATTCGTTCTGATCAGCCAGCTGTCGCCGTCATGCTCCACGGAATACTCGTGATCCCGCTGGCGCGGCAGGATGATCAGGAATTCGTCGTCCGGCGTGTCGGCGTCCAGGTAGCGGTACTCGGTGGCCAGCGTCTGGCTCGAACCGATCAGCAGAAACCGACCTGACTTCGACCGACTGACCCAGCTGGTGAACGTCTCGTCCGCCTCTTCGTAGACGAGCACGTCTTCGGACGGATCGGTTCCGAGCCGGTGACGGTACACCTGGTACCAGCGGAGTGTCTCCGGGTCCTGCTTCGTGTAGAACAGCGTCTGAGAATCATTCGCCCAGGCCATGGCTGGCGTCACCGAGCGGATTTCATCGGGCAGAACTTCGCCGCTTGGCAGGTCCCTGAACCGGATCGTGTAGAACCGCCGCCCGAGCGTGTCCTCGGCAAAAGCGAGGGTCCGGCCGTCCGGGCTCACTCCGAGCGGGCTCACACTCGCCGAGTAGTAGGAATACCCCTCGGCACGCTGGTTCCCATCCAGCAGCACCTGCGGGGTGCCGTCCGGTGTGCCCTTCAGCCGAACGTGCACCGGATATTCGTTCCCCGCCTCGTAGCGGCTCTGGTACCACCAGCCCGCGTGCGGGACAGGTGCCGAGTCGTCGTCGGGCGGAATCCGACCCACGATCTCGTCGAACAGCGCGGATTGGAGATCCTCCGTGCCGGCCATCCGGACTTCCGTCCAGGCGTTCTCGGCTTCGAGGTGCGAGATGACAGCCGGGTCCTCGCGCTCCCTCAGCCAGTAATACTCGTCGACGCGGGTGACCCCATGGTTCGTGAGCTCAACAGGCCTGCGCTCCGGGCGCGGGGCCTCCTGCGCTACGGCAGCCGGGATCGAAGTCATCAGAAAAGCTCCAGTCAGCAGCATGAACAGACAGATATCTCGTCGCATCGTCCTGCTCCTCATCAGATCTGTCGGCCAGGGGCGGCTCACGGGCGGTTACCCGATCCGCTCCACCCGGCCAGCCGGCAAGATAAGCGTTCGGCAGGTCAGACAGTACGGGTTGCCCCGGGCGCGCCAGCGAGCCAGCATCCGGTCGAACCTGTTCCCACCCGGAGGCAATGATATGAAGCATACGACCAGGCGGATTCCCCTCTCGGCGGCACTCCTCGTGCTGCTGTTCCCGGCCGTGGCGGCTGCACAGGACGTCATGACGCCTGAGCGGCTGTGGGAGATCCAGCGGATTTCTGCTCCTTCTATCTCACCGGACGGCCAGGCGTTTGTCTACGGCGTCCGGACTTACGATGTAGGAGCCAACAAGGGAAACACCGACCTGTGGTTGAGACCCGTCGCGGGAGGCGAGGCACGGCGCCTGACGGATCTCGACGGCTCCGAGAGTGACGCCGCCTGGCGGCCGGACGGCGAGTGGATCGGATTTCTGGCGGGCACGGATGATGGCCGGCAATGGCACGAGATCCGGCCGGATGGCAGCGACCTCCGGCAGGTGACGGCCGTTCCTGGCGGAATATCGAACATTCAGTACTCGCCCGATGGTGGACGAATTTCGTTTACGGCACCCGTGAAGCTCGACCTGACAACCGTCGAGCTGTATCCGGATCTTCCGCAGGCCGAGGCGCGGATCGCGGATGACCTGATGTACAGACACTGGGATTCGTGGCATGAATACGACTACAGCCACCTGTTCGTGGCGACCTATGAGGACGGCTCGATCGGAGATCCGCGCGACCTGATGCCCGGCCAGCGGATCGACACCCCGCTCTCGCCCTTCGGCGGCGGTGAACAGATCGCGTGGAGCCCGGACGGCGGGCGCATCGTGTACACGGCAAAGACCCTGTCCGGCGTCGAGTACGCCCGGAGCACGAACTCGGACCTGTTCCTCGTGGACCTGGCGAGCGGATCGACCACGAATCTCACCGAGGGAATGATGGGCTATGATCTCGAGCCTTCGTTCTCGCCCGATGGACGCAGCCTCGCCTGGCTCAGCATGGAGCGGGACGGCTACGAGGCGGATCTCGACCGCCTGTTCGTACTCGATTTCGACACCGGTCAGAAGCGGAACCTGTCGGAGAGTTACGATGACGAGGTACACGGGCCGACCTGGTCGACCGACGGCTCCACGATCTGGGTTACCGGCGATACGCGCGGCACTGTGCAGATCTTCGCGGCCGACGCGGCCGACGCGGGAATCGAGCGCCTGACGGAAGGCGTGTTCGACTACACGTCCATCGGCGTCGCCAGGCACGGTGACCGTGACGTCCTGCTCGCGACACGCCGGTCGATGTCGGCGCCGGTCGACATCTACCGGGTGGATCCGGGCGATGGCAGCGCGGTGGCGCTCACTGACGAGAATCGTGCCCTGCTCGACGGGATGTCGCTCGGCCGGGTCGAGCAGCGCATGATCCCGGCGACGGACGGCGAGGAAATTCTCACCTGGGTCATCTATCCGCCCGACTTCGATCCGGATCGCCGGTGGCCGGTACTGTTGTACGCGAAGGGCGGGCCACAGGGACCGATGAGCCAGTCCTTCTCCTACCGGTGGAATTTCCAGCTCATGGCGGCGAACGGATATGTCGTCGTGGCGCCCAATCGGCGCGGAACGGCCGGGTTCGGGCAGGCGTGGGAGGAGCAGATCTCGGGCGACTGGGGCGGCCAGGCGATGGATGACCTGTTGAGCGCGATCGACCAGGTCGCGGCCGAGCCCTGGGCGGACGAAGAGCGCCTGGGCGCGATCGGCGCCAGCTATGGCGGCTACTCCGTGTTCTGGCTGGCCGGTAACCACGAGAAGCGATTCAAGACCTTCGTCGCCCACGCCGGAGTGTTCAACCTGGAGTCGATGTACGGCGCCACCGAGGAGCTGTTCTTCGTGGACTTCGACCTCGGCGGACCGTACTGGGAGACTCCACGGCCACCGAGCTACGACGAGTTCTCACCGCACCGGTTCGTGGCGAACTGGGACACGCCGATCCTGATCATCCACGGGCAACAGGACTTTCGGGTCCCGGTGACGGAAGGAATGCAGGCCTTCACGGCAGCGCGCCTCAAGGGACTCGATGCACGGTTCCTGTATTTCCCCGAGGAAGGTCACTGGATCCTGTCGCCGCAGAACGGAGTCCTGTGGCACCGCGTGTTCTTCGACTGGCTGGGCCGGACGCTGAAGCCGGCCGCCTGACCACTTCGTCGAGCAGGGACCTCCGTGGACGTCCCTGCTCGAATTCCCTCAGGGGTACTCGACTTCCGAAAGGTCCGCCCGGCCGATCGTGCCGGCATCCGTGCCGAACCACAGATCGCCTCTGACGGCGTCATAGTGCATGTGGCGCACGGAACCCCCGCCGCTCTGAATCTCGGTAACGGAGAAGAACTGCTCGCTGGCAGGGTCGAATCCGACCAGCCGGTTCGGGTCAGGTCCGGTCTCCACGAACCACAGGAAGTCCCGTTCGTCCACCGCCATTCCGTACGGGCGAGCTTCCGGACCGCCGGGCGCCGACCATTCACGCACCGCTCCATCGGCCGGATCGAGTCGACCCAGCATCCCGCCGGCGTAGTCCACATACCACACGGCGCCGTCCGATGTGAGCATGAGTCGCCGCGGGCGCGTCTCGGGCCGAGGAAGTTCGTATTCCCGAAGCTCCAGGGTCCCGGGATCTATCGTCCCGATCTTCCCGCCCGCGAACTCCGTGAACCACGGCCGTCCGTCGTCTGCGAGGACGATGCCGTACGGGCGGCTCGCCTGTGTCGGAACGGGAACCAGCTCGACTTGCGCCGGATCACGCCCCGTTCGCAGGCGTCCGACGAAGTTCCCATTCTGGACCGAGAACCAGAGCGTTCCGTCCTCCGCGAACACGAGCGTGTGCGGGTCACGCGCAGCAGGGTCCGGCATCGGAATCCGCGCAGTGAGACCTTCGGTCGGGTCGTACACCTGAAGCTCGGCGGAACGATTCCCGGCGACCCAGACCGAGCCGTCTTCAGCCACGACCAGGTTGTGGGAGCCCGTTCCCGCCGGCAGGTCCCGTCGCGCGAATGATCCCGTGGCCGGGTCGAGACGCGCCATGTAGTCCCCGGTCTGGCCGACGAACCACACGCCGCCGGCGAAGTCTGTGAACGGATCCCGTGGCCTGGTGTCCGGCCACGGCACCGTCCATTCCTCGATCGGGACGGTCGAGACCGACTGCGCTACTGCATCACGCCCCCCCAGCGCTACGAGCAGCGCAGCGGCCAGGTTCACGGAAATCCTGGCCGCGAGCGGCGTATTCGAGTGCACCATGGGCGTGGGTCCTTTTCCCTGCAGGCGGATGCCGAACGGCTTACCGGGCACGAACAGCATACTGCTGAGCGGGGTGGAGGGTTCCCGCCCTACTCGTAGCGCAGTGCCTGGATCGGGTCGGTGCGGGCCGCCCGGTGCGCCGGCAGGAGGCTGGCCAGGATCGTCACGAACAGGAGCACGCCGCCGACGACCAGATAGGTGAGCGGGTCCGAACTCGGAACCCCGGGAAACAGGCCGGACAGAGCCCGGGTCAGAGCCAGGGACGCCAGAACGCCCACCGTCAGGCCGAGAACGGCCAGCGCCACCCCGCGCCGGACCACGCGGGCGAGGATTTGGGGGCGCCCGGCGCCGAACGCCATCATCACACCGATCTCCCTCGTTCTCTGTCGGGCGATGGCCGACACGACGCCGTAGAGTCCGATTCCCGCCAGCAGCAGGGCCATGGCGGCGAAGATACCTAGCAGAATCGAGACGAAGCGCATCGCGGCCGTTGAGTCACGTA
>JAENXO010000392.1 GCA_016649455.1 Gemmatimonadota bacterium
GCGGATAGGACCGGTAGTTCTCGAGGTTCTCCGCCACCTGTTTCCACAGACTCTGGAACACAGCGGTCGAACCGGTGAAGTGAATCCCCGCGAGGTGCGGGCTCTTGATCAGGAGATCGCTGATCTGTCCCGAATTTCCAGGCAGGAAGTTGATCACGCCGTCGGGCAGGCCGGCTTCCTGGAGCAGACGCATCAGGAAGTACGAGCTGTACAGGGACGTCCGCGCCGGCTTCCAGATCGCGACGTTCCCCATCAGCGCGGGGGCCGTCGGGAGGTTCCCGCCGATCGACGTGAAGTTGAACGGCGAGATCGCGTAGACGAAGCCCTCGAGCGGACGGTAGTCCATATAGTTCCACATGCCCGGCGAGCTGATCGGCTGCTGCGAATACAGCTCGCGGGCGTAGTGGACGTTGAACCGCCAGAAGTCGATGATCTCGCAAGCGGCGTCGATCTCCGCCTGGTAGACGGTCTTCGACTGGCCGAGCATCGTCGAGGCGTTCAGCGTCGCCCGCCACGGACCGGCGAGCAGGTCCGCCGCCCGCAGCAGAACGGCCGCACGGTCCTGCCAGTGCCAGTTCGACCACTCGTGCCACGCCTCGTGCCCGGTGTCGATCGCGGCCTGGATGTGTTCCGGGGCCGCCTTGTGATAGCGCGCGAGCACGTGGCCGTGGTCGTGGGGCATCACGACTTCCGCCGTGTCGCCCGTGAGGATGTCCTCGCCTCCGACGATCACGGGAATGTCGATGACTTCCGACGCCATCATGTCGAGCCTCGTCTTCAGTTCCGCCCGCTCGGGTGAACCGGCGACATATGAGAGCACGGGCTCATTGATCGGAAATGGCGGGCGAAGATCGCCCTCGACGGTCATTCCGCGGGGATCCGGATGCATGGTTCTGAACTCCGTTTGTGTCTGGTATCGGTCGCCGGAGCGTCGATGTCCGTCGCGGGCGGGCTGGCCGCCTCCGCCGCGCGGGAACCGGTCCGCGCTCCGCGGGGTTTCCCGAAGCCGCGGGCCCTGTAACTTCCGGCGTATCGGGCCCGCGCCATGAGCCCGTAATGCTACTGGATCTGAGGCCCGGAGGCCACTATGACTTCCATACAGTCACCGCGTGAAGCGGTCGCGAATCACGACACGGAATGGGCCCGCGGAATTCCGTGGGAGCGCTACCTGAACGAAGAGGTTCACGAACACGCGGAGCTGTGGCGAGGCGTCTGGGAACGCACTCGCAGTCCGGCCGAACAACTCGACCGCCTGAGTGGGATCGGGCAAGCCTGGCGCGCTCTCGTGCTGTCCGAAGACTGGTGCGGAGACGCTGCGAACACCGTCCCGGTGCTCGCGAGGTTCGCCGAGGATGCACCGCAGCTCGAGCTTCGGATCCTGAAACGGGACGAGAACCTCGACCTGATGGACCACTACCTGACCAACGGGAGCCGGTCGATTCCCCTCGCCATCGTGCTCGACGAATCGGGAGCCGCGGTCGGCCGCTGGGGCCCGCGACCGGTCGAACTGCAGGAGATGGTGATCAGGGAGAAGCGGGCCGGCGAGCGCCCGATGAGCGAGATCTACAAGGACACCCGACGCTGGTACGCGATGGACCGGGGCGGCACCACGATCCGGGAACTGGTCGACCGGATCGAGGAGGCGTCCACGGACGGTTGAGACCCGGCGAACGCCGGCCGAGAGGCGAACCCATGCGTTCCGAATCTGATTTCTGTGCTGCACTTTTTCGTGTTGCGACGCGCTTTGCCGTGTTCGTCACGCTGCTGGTCCCGCTCGCACCTGCATTGACGCCGCGGCTCCAAGCCCAGGAGGCGCGGCAGCGGCTGGACAGTGCGGTCGAGCGGCTGGAACGCGACCGCGCCCTGCAGCTGGAGTTTCTCGCGCCCCGGAGCTTCGAGCGGGCGGAGGAGGCCGTCGAACAAGGGCGCAGCGCGGCGGCCGCGGGAGGATCTGACCAGGAGATCGAGCAGCACGCGGAAGAGGCCCACGCCGCCCTCGCGGAGGGCGAGCGCGTGGCGGAAACCACGGCCCCGATCCTCGAGGATCCTCTGCAGGCTCGTGCGTACGCGGCTGCGGCGAGGGCGCCCGACTTCGCCGCAGAGGAATGGGGGAAGGCGGAGAACGAACTGCGGGAAGCGGGGCTCCGGGCTGAACGGCTGGATGCTGACGCCACTAACCGGGCTCAACGCGCGGCCGACGCCTATCGGCAGGCCCATCGATCCGCGATCCACGTCGAGGTGCTGGGTCCGGCCGAAGAGCTGCGTACCGCGGCGAAGGACGCCGACGCGGAGAAGCGCGCGCCGATCACACTCGCACACGCGGATACCCTGTTTGCTGAAGCCGAGAACATGCTGCGGGCCAAACCCGCAGAGCTGGAGCAGGCTCGCGACCTCGCGACGGCAGCGGCCGAGGAATTCCGGCACGCCGGTCACCTGGCCCTCCTGGTCGACAGCATCGCGGAACGGGACGTAACGCCTGAAGAGATCCTCCTGCGCCACGAGGCCCACCTGGCGGCGATCGCGGCGGCGCTCGAATTCACACCACACTTCGCAGAAGGAGCCGACGCGGTTGCCGGGCAGGCGGTGGAGGCGACGCTCAGCCTGCAGGCCGATCGCCGGAACCTCCGCTCCGATCTCGACCTCCGCTCGGCCGAAGTGGATCGGCTCATCGCCCAGGTGGACGGGCTCGACGCCCGCCTGGCCGACGTCGAGCAGCGGGAGGCCGCCGCGTCGGCGGAGTTGAGGGAGCGCGAGCGCAAGCAGCAGAAGCTCAGGGAGATCAGGGCGGTGTTCGATCCCGAGGAGGCAGAAATCCTCGCGACCGATGACCGGGTCACGATTCGTCTCACCACCCTGTCATTTGCCTCCGGCTCGGCCGAGCTCGGACCCGAGAACTTCGACGTACTCACCAAGCTGCAGCGGGTCGTGCGGGAGTTCCCGGCCGCGCGGATCACCGTCGAGGGGCACACGGACAACGTGGGCAACGACGCGGCCAACCAGGCGCTGAGCCAGCGCCGGGCGATCGCGGTGCGCGACTACCTGCTGCAGAACGTGGCGATGAGCGCAGATCGGCTCACGGCGGTCGGGTACGGCAAGAACCGACCGATCGCCCCGAACGACACCGC
>JAENXO010000525.1 GCA_016649455.1 Gemmatimonadota bacterium
AATGCAGAGCGCAGTCAAGCGTTGGTGCGCCCCACTCGCGGTGCTGGTCACCGTGGGTCTCGTGGCCTCATGCGACGCGGAAGTCCCGACCGAGGCCCAGTCGGTAGAGCTGCAGGCCGAGCTCGGTAACGGCTACCCGTCCCCCCACTTCGAGTACAAGCTGAACATCATCGGCGTACCGAAGGACAAGACGGCCGCGATGGACAACAACAACGGCCGTCGGATCTTCGTCCAACTGTACTCGGACAACACGGTCACGAACCCTGGTGGTAAGAACAACCAGCTCAAGGGTAAGGACCAGAACAAGATTTACCTGTGCAACAGCACCAATGGCGAGAACGATTACAACAGGGACGGTCGCTGCGACGCCTGGCGGACCGATAACGCGGGCGAGTTCGGCGTGATCGACGCAAACGCGACCGACAGCAACGGTGCCCTGTTCGGGATCCCCGATCCATGCGTGGATGCGGACCCGACGACCAGTTGTACGCCGTCCTACCGGATCTTCGCCAGGGCGAAGGCCGGCTCCGGTGGTGCCTTCATTACGACCTGCGCCGAAGAGACGTATGACGATCCGGCGTTCGACATCTGGTGTGGCAGCAACGGAACGATCGAGCTCACCAAGCAGTCCGCGTTCAAGGCCATCGAAGTGACCGACGCGCTGCTGTCCATGGAGATCGCCGTGGACCCGGACCTCGATCCGGAGCTGTCGTACTGCCTCGGAACCGAGGACGTCGACGGAGACCAGGCCCCCGTCAATTACGATATCGACATCTTCGACAACTGCTTCCAGAACTACTTCTGGAACTACGACAACAACGGCCTGAAGAACCTCGAGCTGCGCTTCTATTGGGCGGCGACCCTCTGAGGACCACTCTCGGCTGACCATTTCGAGCCCCGCGCCTGGAACTCCGGGCGCGGGGTTCTATGCATTCGGGTGCAATCTGCCGTGCAAAATCTCGCACTGTCGTCGCAACCGCCTGTCGTCTGTCTCCCACACATGGTCGATCGCCTGGCGTAGAAACGCAGTAAGGGACATTTCTGTAATGTGTTACGAGCGCCGATGGCGGATCGGGTCTCGTGGCCCTTCCGTTGCACACAATTCTGTGCCGAAGTGCGCCGCACCGGCGCGGAGGAACCTGCATCAATGGGTGACGCAATGTGTGTGAAGCGGATTGTCAGCTCTGCTGGTCGAGCGGTGAACGAAGAGCGAGGGGCCGCTCTCGTAATCGTGCTCATAGCCCTGGTGGGCCTGACCGCCCTCGCAGCCGCGGGCATGGTCACGACCGGCTCCGACCTGCAGATCGCCGAAAACATGGACTCGTCCACCCGGGCGTTCTTCGCCGCCGACGCCGGTCTGAAGACGTACATGGGCTCGAATTCCGATGGAACGAGCGGCGCGACGTACGTGAACGACTCGCTCACCACGGTGACTGTCACGCCGGTGAAGCTGACGGAGATCGAAGGCGGCCGGGTGTTGTACCGGATCACCTCCACCGCCACATACATACAGGCGCTCGGTGACACGGCGCGCAGGTCGATTTCTCAGGTCGCGATCTTTTCCGACGGCTCAATCCTGGTTCCCGCATCCTTCACCTCGGCCGCCGGGTTCATAAAGAACGGCGACTCAGGGATCATATCCGGCCAGGACTGGGCAACAGCCGGTAATCCGAAGTGTCCCAACTCGCCCAAGCCTGCAGTGGCAGGCGTGAAGGTCCCGCCCGCCGGGTACGCGCAGTCTGGAGGTGACCCGGTGCCCGACGGCGATCCGCCGATCGACGAAGGCCAGACCGGACAGGAGATGCTGGAGAGCATGGGACTCGACTGGGACGGAGTGGTAAACGGCGGCCTGATCGGTCCGGACTACACGGTTCCGCCCGACAGCTGGCCGAACTTCGCAACCCTTCCGGCTGATGAATGGCCGGTGATCTACGTGGACGGCAACATCTCCCTCAGCCCGAGCAACACGGGCCGCGGGACGCTGATCGTGCGAGACAATCTGACGATGAACGGGTCGTTCAACTGGGACGGGGCGATCCTGGTGGGCGGGTACATCACGAGCAACGGCTACCAGACGGTGGAAGGCGCCACGGTCGCCGGTCTGAACATCCTGCTCGGCGAGACGGTGGCGGCGACCGAT
>JAENXO010000309.1 GCA_016649455.1 Gemmatimonadota bacterium
CCCGAGACGGCGGCCACAACGCAGCTGATCGGTCCGGCCGAATTCGCGTCGATGCGCCCGGACGCCGTCTTGTTGAACCTCTCCCGGGGTGGCATCGTTGACGAGGCGGCGCTCTCCGAGGCCCTGGGCAACGGTGAGCTCCGCGGGGCGGCGCTGGACGTGTTCCGGACCGAGCCGCTTCCACCCGACAGCCCGCTCCGCGCCCACGGCAACGTTCTCATCACGCCGCACGCGGGGTCGATCAGTCCCCGGTTCTGGGACCGGCAGGGTGCGCTGATGCGCCGGAACTTCGAACATTGGCGGTCGGGTCGACCGCTCGAAAATCAGGTCGATAAGGAGCGCGGCTACTAGTGCAGCGACTCGTCAAGGCAGCCGTGGACCGGGGCGCGAGCGTCCTCCACATCAAGTCGGGGGATGTGTTCCGGGCCCGGATCGATGGCAAGGTCATCAAGCTGTCGAGCCAGGTATTCACACCCGAGGAGACTCGCAAGATCGCGCTGCAGCTCATTCCCACCGAGCGCGACCGCGAACGGATCGACCTGCTCACCGACTTCGATACGTCATGGGAGCTGACCGGGGTTGGCCGGTTCCGGGTCAGCATCCTCAGGCAGCGCGGCGCGCACATGATCGTGATGCGCGTGATCCCGTGGAGCGTCCCGACACTCGAGGAGCTGTACCTTCCGCCTGTTCTCGCCGAGATCGCCGAATTGAAGCACGGGCTGGTGATCGTCACGGGATCGGTGGGCTCGGGGAAGAGCACCACGCAGGCGGCGATGATCGGGCGGATCAACAGTCAGCTCAAGAAGCACATCATCACACTCGAAGATCCGATCGAGTATCTGCACGACGACGAGTTGAGCACGGTGACCCAGCGCGAGGTCGGGGTAGACACCGACTCCTTCCGGAGCGGTCTGCGGGCCGCTCTCCGGCAGGACGCGGACGTAATCCTGATCGGAGAGATGCGGGATCGCGAGACGATGGAAACCGCGATTCGAGCGGCGGAGCTGGGCCAGCTGGTGATCTCGACCCTCCACTCGCCGTCCGCCTTCGGGGCCCTGAACCAGCTCCTGACGGTGTTTCCGGAGGAGGAGCGGGATATCGGTCGCATGCGGGTGGCGGACTCGCTCCGGGCCGTGATCGCCCAGAAGCTGCTGCCACGCAAGGACTCGGACCGGATGATTCCGGCCGTCGAGGTAGTTCGGATCACTGGAGCGGTGCGGGACTGCATCCTGCACGGCAAACCGGTAGAGGAGATCCTCGAGCTGACGGAGCAGGGCAGCGCGGCGTACGGGACGCAGACCTTCCAGCAGCACCTCGAGAGCCTGGTGGAGATGGGCCTGGTGGAATACGACACGGCCAAGGCGGCAGCCACCAGCCCGAGCGACTTCGAGCTGATCATGCAGACTTTCGCCGACGAGCGTCATCGCCGGCTGGGCGACGTTCCCGAGGGGATCGACGTGCTTGCCGAAGAGAATCCCGACGCGGATTCCGACTCATGAAGCTCGAGGGAGTCTACCTGCCGGTCACCACGCCTTTCGACCCGGCCCGGGGCGGAATCGACCTAGAGGCATTCGGGAGGAACCTGCGGACCTGGAGCAAGCATCCGGTAGCGGGCTACGTCATCGCCGGCTCGACCGGCGAAGCCCCGCTCCTCGATGAATCGGAGATCGTGGCGCTCGTGGCGCAGGCCCGGGATGTGATCGGCGATACGGCGGCCGTGCTGGCCGGAACGGGACTCGAGTCCACCAGGGCCACGATCCGACTGGGACAGGCCGCGGCGGAAGCGGGAGCCGAGGCGCTGCTCGTGCGCCCCCCGTCCTACTACAAGGGCCAGATGACACCGGAGGCGCTACGGGTCCATTTCCTCGAAGTAGCCGACTCGGCCCCGGTCCCGGTCGTACTGTATCACGTTCCGAAGTTCGTGCCCGTGGGTCTCGAGCCCGAGCTCGTGGCCGAACTCGCGGGCCACGACAACATCATCGGCATTAAGGACTCCTCGGGCGACATCCACGGGCTCGGGACGCTGTGCAGCGTCTGCGCGGACCGGGCGACGGTTCTCGTCGGGGCCGGGACTCACCTGTACTCGGGCCTCGAGATCGGCGCCGCCGGCGGAATCGTCGCCGTCGGGCTGCTCGCGCCGGGTGCTGCTACCGGAGTGTTCGATGCGTGGCGCACCGGGCGCGGCTCCGAGGCCGGCCGGCTCCAGGAGCGCATCGGTCCGCTGCACAAGCGAGTAATCGGCGGCACCGGCGTGCCCGGAGTCAAATACGCTCTCGATTTGCTCGGCATGGCCGGAGGCCGGCCGCGCTCACCTCTGATTTCCCCATCCGAAGCCGTCCGTTCCGAGGTTGCCGACGCCCTGGTGGCGGCGGGTCTCCTCGGCCGCGACCAGGCCCCCGGAGGCTGAATGTTTCAGGATTCGAGCCGCTGCATCGTCATCGTCGGCGCCCAGTGGGGCGACGAGGGCAAAGGCAAGATCACGGACGTCCTGGCGGAGCAGGCAACGCTCGTTGCCCGCTACCAGGGAGGCGCGAACGCGGGCCACACGGTGCTGGTGGATGGCGAGGAGTTCATCCTTCACCTGATTCCATCGGGCGCGATCGTTCCATTGGTGAAGTGCGTACTCGGCAACGGGGTCGTGATCGATCCATGGACGTTGCTCGATGAAATCGACGGGCTCGAGGGCCGCGGAATCGCGATCGCCGAGCGACTGACCGTGTCACGCCGGGCGCACCTCGTTCTGCCGTACCACCGGCTGCTGGACGGGGCGCGCGAGAGCCTGCGCGGGGACGCGAAGATCGGCACCACGAAGCGGGGCATCGGACCGGCATACAGGGACAAGGTCGAGAGGACCGGCGTCAGGGTGTGCGAGCTGGAGGACCTGTCGGATTGTGCCGGGCTGGTGAAAGAGGCCTGCGTCGCGGCAAACGAGCTGCTCGAAGCCTGGGACCTCGACGATCGTGCGGACTCCGAGGCGGTCATGGCGGAGCTGGAGATGATCACGCCCCGCATCCTGGCGCTGGCCGGCGACAGCGGAGCGACCCTGCTCGAAGAGCTGCGAGGCGACGGACGGGTGCTGCTGGAGGGCGCGCAGGGTTCCCTGCTGGACGTGGACCACGGGACGTATCCGTTTGTCACATCGTCGAATACGACGGCCGGGGCCGCCGCGGCCGGGGTAGGGATCGGTCCTACCCTGATCGACGGAGTGCTCGGAATCGTCAAGGCGTACACGACGCGAGTGGGTAACGGGCCGCTGCCCACCGAGCTGGACGGACACGAGGCCGATCGGCTGCGGAAGCTCGGGGCTGAATTCGGCGCGACGACGGGTCGCCCCCGGCGTCCAGGCTGGTACGACGGGGCCGTCGTGCGGCACTCGGCCGCGGTGAATGGCCTCACGGCGCTCGCAGTGACGAAGCTGGACGTGCTCGACACGTTCGATGAGATCCGTCTGGGTGTGGGCTACACTCTCGACGGCGTGCCGCTTGCCACGTTCCCAGATCGAGCGGCGGACCTGGCGAAGGTCGAGCCGAACTTCGAATCGGCCCCGGGCTGGGGATCGAACACGGGCAACGCCAGGACCTGGGAAGATCTCCCGGGCGCTGCTCGTTCGTACCTCGAACGGCTCGAGAGCAACGCAGGCGTGCCGATCCGTTTCGTGTCGGTCGGCTCAGCGCGCGACCAGATCGTGAGGGTTCCGATCCCGCGCGGAGTCTGATGGCCAGACCTGCCTGAAGCCCGGTCGTCTCAACCGAGCGCCTCGAGCGCTTTGTAGTAGACCTCCTCCGGAATGTCGTCCTCGCGCTTCCAGCGGGCGCCGGCGGTGAGGTAGTCGGGATCGGCCCCGCGCGACCGGGTGTCGGCGATCAGCGTCTCGACGGGATCTCGGTGGCTCGGCAGCGCCGGCCCCGGAGGCCTGCCGTTCACGTGCTTCTGCCCCCGCCTATCAATGAA
>JAENXO010000552.1 GCA_016649455.1 Gemmatimonadota bacterium
ACCCTCGACGTTCTTCCGACCTTTTTGAGAGCAGCCGGTATCGATCTTCCGGGCGATCGTGAATACGACGGCGTTGATCTCGTGCCCTATCTGGAAGGCTCTGTGGATGGAGTGCCTCATGACACCCTGTTCTGGAAGATGCAGTGGGGCGCTGCCATTCGTGCCGGCGACTGGAAGCTGGTACGCACACCGCTCGAAGAGCACTGGCTGTTCAATCTGGCGGAAGATGTATCTGAATCGAATGACGTTGCCAGCGAAAACCCGGCGCTGGTGTCGTCGCTGCGCCGGTCCCTCGAGTCCTGGGAATCCACCCAGCCCGATCCCATCTGGCGAATCGACGACGCCTGGCACGCGCGGACGCTGGAGCGGTACGACCAGACGGTTGTGAACGGGTTTGCTCGACAGTGACCGACATTCGGCTCGACTCACCTGGGACGGTGGGCGAGGCAAGCGCTAACGATTCCTACCCGCCTGCACAGGAGGAAAGCATGTCCGCATTCGAGAATGCCACCCGATTCTTCCACGCCTGCGAATCTTCCGAGGGATGGGAGGGCTGCAAGCAGTACGTCGAGCCCGGCGCCTCCTTCGAGGCCCAGGCCGGGCCGCTGGTCGAGATCGAAACAGTGAAGGACTACACCGACTGGATGGCCGGCGCAGCGAGCTGGATGCCGGACGGCCGATACGACCTTCATACCTCTGCGTGGGACGAGGCGAACCGGGCGGCCACCTTCTTCGCCACGTATCACGGAAGCCACAGCGGTGAAGGCGGACCGGTTCCGCCGACCAATCGCGAGATGAGCTCGGACTACGTCTACGTGCTGTTCATGAGCGCCGACGGCCGGGTCGAGAGGATGGTAAAGATCTGGAATGCCGCGTGGGCTCTGACCCAATTGGGCTGGGCGTAGAATCAGCGCCCGCAACCAACTACTCAGCGGACTCCAGCGAATACGCGATCATGGAAAAGAAGACAGCACTGATTACCGGCTGTTCGAGCGGCTTCGGCAAGCTCGCGGCGAAGACGTTCAACAAGAACGGCTGGAACGTGATCGCGACGATGCGATCACCTGAGAACGAGACCGAGCTGACGGAGCTGGACCCCGTCCTCGTCACGCGGCTCGACGTCACCGACCCGAAGAGCGTCAGGCAGGCGGTGGAAGCAGGCCTGTCCCGATTCGGGGCGATTCACGTGCTGGTCAACAACGCGGGCTTCGGCGGACACGCGCTGTTCGAGCAGTTCCCCGATGAGGTGGTTCGTGCGATGTACGACACGAACGTATTCGGGCTGATGAACGTGACCCGCGAGGTGCTCCCCCTGATGCGACGGCAGAACGGGGGGTGCATCATCAACGTCACGTCCGTGGCCGGGCTGGTAGGCGGACCGACCTATTCAGTCTACGCCTCCACGAAGTTCGCGGTCGAGGGCCTCACCGAGGCCATCGCGCTGGAGTACGGGCCCCTGAACATCCTCGCGAAGACCGTGGCCCCGGGTGCGTACGAGACCAGGTTCTCGGTGAACGCCAGCGAGCAGCACCTGGATCAGGGTGGCGAAGAACTCGCGGCTTACGCGCGGAGGCTGCGCGAACACATGCAGGCCGTCCTGCGGAATCTGCGGCCGACCGGGGGCCCGCCGGCGGATCCCCAGGAGGTCGCGGACAAGATCTACGAGTGTGCGACATCGGAGACGCCGATCCACAACCCCGTCGGATCGGACGCTGAGATGATCGTCGGCATGATGAGCGCGGGTCCGCGACAGGCCTTTCTCGATCAGCTGGAGCAGATCCTAAACCTGCCGCCGCAGTAGCGCACCAAGCTTCCCGGCCCTTCCGCTGTTAGAATACTCCCAACGATCATGGCATTCCTGGCCGTGTTCCAGCGGTCATCAACGGATGTCGCAAGACAAACAGACGAGGGGATGATGAGGACAGTACTACGCACCGCCGCGACGATCGCAGCCACCGCGGCATTCTCGCTCGCGACCGCCAACACCGCGGC
>JAENXO010000373.1 GCA_016649455.1 Gemmatimonadota bacterium
CTGGCACGACGAGGCGATCGAGTATCTCCAGGAGATGCAGCGAGCAGGTGCCGGGTATTTGTGGAGAATCGGCGTGTATCCAGAATACGATTCGCTGCGCGACGACCCGCGGTTCGTCGAGATCGTGAAGGATCTGGGAGTCCCGAACGGCTGGGATACCGCCACGCAGACGGCGATCTGGCCCTGAGACCAGATCGCCGCTCGTAGAGTGTCCTAGCGCCGGCTGCCGCGCCTCGATCCGAGACGGGAGTTCCGAGTCTTCGTCGCGACCGGGTTCGCCGATTCGCGGGAAGCGCCGTTAGCTGCGCCATTCCCGTTCGTGCCAAGACCATTCGCCTTCGCCGCGCGACCGTTCCCGTTCGAACTCGGGGCGTGACCGTTGCCGCTGGAAGCGCCGTTCCCGTTGGAACCGCCGTGTCCGTTTGCCGTCTTGCCCCACGACACCGCGCCATGGTCGAAGCCGGGGACGCGAATCCTCGGGAGTTGCCGGCGGATCACCCGCTCGATGTTCCGCAGGTCAGCTTCCTCCTGCAGTGACACGAAAGTGAACGCATTACCCGTCAACTCCGCTCGGCCGGTGCGGCCGATGCGGTGGATATAGTCTTCCGGCGCACCGGGAACGTCGTAGTTCACGACGTGACCGAGCGCCTCGATGTCGATTCCGCGTGAGGCCACATCGGTAGCCACGAGCACCTTGATCCGGCCCCTCTTGAACCCGGAGAGCGCCGCGGTCCGCTGACCCTGGCTTCGACCTCCGTGGATTCGCTCCGCCTGAACGCCTCCCTTGGAGAGCTGCTTGGCCACGCTGTCTGCGCGCCGCTTGGTACGCGTGAACACGAGAGCATCGCGCACTTCGCCGCGCTTGAGCAGGTCCAGTAGCAGGGCCGTCTTTCGATGCTGTTCGACCGGGTAGATCGACTGCTCGACCGCCTCGGCAAGCGTTCCTGCGCGGGCCAGCTCGACGTTAACCGGGTCGCGCATCATCCGGCTGGCGAGCTGCGCGATCTCACGCGAGATCGTCGCGCTGAACAGCAGAGTCTGCCGCTGCGCGGGAATCTGCCCGATGATCCGTTTGATGTCCGGCAGGAAGCCCATGTCGAGCATCCGGTCGGCCTCGTCCAGCACCAGGTACTTCACGTGGTCGAGGTTCGCGTAGGGACGGCTCAGGTGATCGAGCAGCCGGCCCGGCGTCGCAACAACGACGTCGACCCCGTGGCGGAGAGCTTTCTCCTGCGGGCCCATATTGACGCCGCCGAAGATCGCGGCGGTACGAATCGGCACATATCGCGCCAGGTCCTGGAGGTCGGCGGCGACCTGCGCCGCGAGCTCACGAGTGGGTGTGACGACGAGTGCACGCGTGGTGCCCCTCGGCTGGTCCATGAGTTGATGAAGAATCGGCAGCAGGAAGGCGGCGGTCTTGCCGCTTCCCGTCTGCGCGCAGGCGAGCAGGTCGCGTCCGGCCATGGCCGGCGGGATCGCTGCCGTCTGGATTGGCGTCGGCTTCTCGAAGCCGAGTGCCTTGATACCCCGGAGCAAGTCCGGATGAAGCTCTGTTGATTCGAACGACACGTAGTAATTCCTTGTTATACGGATGTCTGCACGGGTCGTCCTCGTGACGACCCTGATGCGTTTCTGGTCTGGCGTTCAGTGAGATGCTGAAGGAAGCAGTCGGCAGGTACGTAGCTTCGAAGAGAATCCCGGTTTCGGCAGATCCGACACGATGGTAACAGGTTAGGGCCGAAAAGAGAAGGGCAGGGCTGCGGAGCTCCTCTCGCGGCACCGGGTCCGGGCCACACACCCGCAGGTTGACACCAGCTGAAACTCTGCCATCCATAGACCATATGGTCGCGCGCCGGATCTCCTCCGGTGCGGGCCGATCCGAGGCTGTGTCTCGTCCAATTCTGGAGGTCAGTTCATGCGCACGATCCGTCCTGCATTTCTTGCCGGAACCCTCGCCGTAGCCCTGATGCTGGTGCCGCACGCGGCCCAGGCCCAGGACGCGAAGGCCGAAGTGACGAAGGCCCTCGAGGCGTTCGAGGCCGCGTTCAACGCAAACGACGGGGCCACGATGGCATCTTACTATGCGGATGCTGCCATCGTCATGCCTCCGGGCGTGGAACCGGCGAGCGGACGCGCCGCAATCGATGCGATGCACGCCGCGCCCAATGCCGGCGGCATCACGATGGATCTCAAGATCAAGGACCTGATGGTGTCCGGAGATCTCGTGGTCGAGACCGGTGGCTGGACCGCGACGGACCCCGCCGGCGCTCACCTGGACCACGGAACATACCTGGCAGTGTGGAAGAAGACCGATGCCGGCTGGAAGATGATCCGTGACACCTGGAACAGCAGCATGACGCAGTAAGAATTGCTCGGCAGTCGGGCGGTCGGACGATCTGTCCGGCCGCCTGGACCGCGGTCACTCGGCGCAGGTTTCCTGTCCGCGCACCATTCGCTGCTCCCAGAACGCGTTGGCGAGTTCGTACTTCATCTGTTTGTCTCCCGGCAGAAGATCCTCGCGCAGCGCCTCCCGGGTCGGGCCGGAGATCATCCAATCGTTGACGACCTCGGCTCCTGCCCGAGACACGACCTCGTAGTACGCGCCGAACAGCCCCTGCAGAGCCTTGCGGCTGAGCGGTTCGCCGAATGGGCGCAATATCTCGCCCACGTAGTCCTGTCCGTGCAGCCTGGCCATGTGCCGGAAGGTGTAGACCAGCGCGTCGAAGTTCTCGAACTCGGGGAATCCGCAAGCTGAAACGAGCAGCATTCCGCGGGGTCCGGCCCACCTGCTCGGGTGGCCGCTCATGCCGGCGACGTGGGGGCTGGGGATCAGCCACGGCTCGTGGCGGGGAAGCAGGCGATCCAGGAACGTCTTCAACAGCCCGGACATCGACCCGTGGTACAGCGGGGTGCCGTACACGACGAGGTCTGCCTGGCGATACGCTTCGATCGCCCCGCGCATGCCGTCCTCGTGGATGCACTCACCCGGTGTCTGAACCCAGCAGTTGAAGCAGCCCAGGCAGGGCTCGAGCTCGAGCTCGCGGACGTGGATCAGGCTTGTCTCGGCTCCTGCTGCACGCATTCCCTCGACGAGCGGGACGAGAATATGGTATGTGCTGCTTGACCGAACTCTGGGGGATCCGTTAATCGCCAGGACCTTCATTGGAATATCCCTGCCACGGAGGCGACGCCCGTGGAAACGGTCAAGCCGAAGGCGGTCACCAGACCGA
>JAENXO010000305.1 GCA_016649455.1 Gemmatimonadota bacterium
CGGGCGGCGGGCCTCAGGTTGCAGGAATTTCTCCGATACCGGCTGTCCGAATACGCCGACGAGCGCAATCATCCTGACGAAGATGCGGCGAGCGGACTCTCTCCCTATCTGCACTTCGGTCACATATCCGTCCACGAGATTTTGGTACGGCTCGCCGAGCGCGAAGAGTGGACACCCGCTTTCGAAGACAGGCCGACGAACGGAAAGCGTACCGGCTGGTGGGGCATGAGTCCGTCAGCGGAGGCGTTTGTGGATCAGGTCGTCACCTGGCGGGAACTGGGCTTCAACATGGCCGCGAACAGGCCCGACCACCGTGAGTACGAGTCATTGCCGGAGTGGGCGCGTGAGACCCTCGAGGCGCATGCGGGAGACGCCCGGCCCAGCCTGTACAACCTCGAGGAACTCCAGGCTGCCGCTACCCACGATGAGCTGTGGAATGCGGCCCAGCGCCAGCTGCTCGGCGAAGGGATCATTCACAACTACCTGCGAATGCTGTGGGGGAAGAAGATCCTCGAATGGACGGCCGGACCACGCGAGGCCGCGGCGGTGATGATCGAGCTCAACAACCGATTTGCGATCGACGGCCGCGATCCGAATTCGTACTCGGGGATCTACTGGTGTCTGGGCAGATACGACCGGCCGTGGGGACCAGAGCGCCCGGTATTCGGGAAAATCCGATATATGACATCCCGAAACACCGCGAGGAAGCTTCGGCTCAAAGAGTACCTCGAGCGCTATGGCGATTAGCCGCGCATGCGATCCGCTACCGCGCTCGAGGATGGCTAGCGCCCGTGTCTAACCGGCGATGGCTTCCTGGACTCCTGTCGTCCGACTCTCGAGGAAGCCTACAAGCTGGGCCAATTCGGTGATCTGCGTCGCCTGGATCGCCTCAATGGCGTCCGTGTAATTCGAAGCCGCTCGCCCTCCGACGAGTATCTCCATCTCCGCTCCGACGGCGTCGCGAAGCGCCATGAGCTCATCCGGCAGGGAGGGATCGTCCGCGGGATACACGATGCTGAGGGCGATCGCGTCTGCCTCTACACTTTCCGCGACACCCGCGATGTCCCAGCCAGGGAGGCTCGTTCCGAGATAGGTAACGCGCCATCCCAGCGCAGCAGCAGCAGCCCCAACCAGCAGGGCGCCGAATTCGTGCATCTGTCCAGCCGGCGTGGCAACCACGATCGTCGGGGCACTTTTCTCAGGAGCACATGCGTTCATGATCGATTCGAGCACCCGGCGGATTACCGCCGTCGCGAGATGTTCGTGCCCCGGGGTGAGCTTTCCATGCGCCCATTGCTCTCCGATCCGCGCCAGCAACGGTCCCACCACTTCCTGGATCAGGACAGGAGCCGGAAGGGCAACGGTTGCGCGCATGAGAGCGGTCTCGAGGTCCCGGGCATCCATGCGGTCCACGGCGGATAGGCTGGCGGCCAGGTGAGGTTCGGAGCGAACCGTCGCGGTTTCCGCCGGTCGAGAGACGAACGCTGCCTCCGCATCTTCCTCGGCGAGTTGCCGGAGGTCATCGGTCGCGACCCCCGCCATCCGGCTTATACGCCTGCCGGCCGAAGTGACCCGGTTCAGCAGCAGCAGTCGCTCGACGTCCGAATCCGAGTAGAGTCGATGCCCTCCCTTCGAGCGCCCCGGCTCAACCACTCCGTACCTTTTCTCCCACACTCTGAGCACGTCCGAGCTGAGGCCCGTGCGACGCACAACGACCTGGATGGGGTGTCGCTTTTCGTCGGATTCAATCTGTTCGGTCATTGCAGTCAGGCCAATTCGGGTAAATGTTTATCCAGCCTGCATCTTAGCCTGCTGTGGCCGAAATGTCAATCCGATGTCATGGACATAAGATTGACATGCTTGATCACCGGTAGCAGTGTCGTGCTCGGAAGACGCCGGTAATCGCGGTCTTCGCAGCAAGAACTCGCTACTGCGGGAGGTCCCTCGTCTCGTGCCTGTTCTATCCCTGGAAATGACCGTCGCGCGTCCGATCGCGGAGGTGTTCGATTTCTTTTCCGACGCCGGAAACCTCGAGCGAATCACGCCACCGGAGCTGCGGTTTCGGATTCTGACGCCGCTGCCGATCGACATGAGGGCCGGAACGCTCATCGACTACCGGCTCCGGCTGTTCGGAATCCCCGTTGGCTGGAGAACACTGATCTCCGACTGGAGTCCGCCGGACAGCTTCGTCGATGAACAGATTCGAGGCCCGTACCGGGAGTGGATTCACACGCATAGGTTCGAGCAAACGCCTGGCGGAACCGTGATTCGGGACGAGGTCCGGTATCGGCTTCCATTTGGGCTTCTCGGACTCCCTGCGCGGCCCCTCATACGACTTCAGTTGAATCGAATCTTCGCGTACCGGCAACGAATGACGCGGGAGATCCTGGGAGGGCCGGCGGAATCCTGACCTGACTGGCCAGGATGTGAAGCTCCCCAGGCAGGCACCCGAAGGCACCCACCTGGGGAGGAAAGAGAAACGCCAGTGAGGCAACCGACGCTCCTCGGGGGAATCAGCTGTTCGGCAGCACTTCGGCGCCGATCCACGGGCTCGCGCTCGCGACCACGAGGATCAGTCGGAACGAAGCATCGCCGGCGTCAGGGGCCAGTGCCCCGACCGCGACTGCGAAGGTCTGAAGACCCGCCGTCGTCGTCACGTCGAACGTGGCTACGGGCGTAGCGTTGCCAGTGGCTGCCACGCCGAGGGTCAGATCACCGACCGGCAGTTCGGCTCCTACACCGTCCGAAGCCTCACCGAACATGAGATCCTCAAACACCACGACACTCAGGTCGCCAGTAACGGAATCCACGGAACCGATGTCTACCGCCGGAGCATCGCCCGAGGCGTGAATCGCCCGAACGCGAGACACATCCGTCGTCTCAAACAACTCCTCGAACGCCAGGAGTGTGAACGCTTCGTCGGTGTCCTCGGGAGCCAATTCGCCAGCTGCCACCGCCAGATACGCACCGCCCGCAGCCAGCGCGGGAGTCTGGAACGACGCCGTCGGGGCGCCCGGGCCGGTTCCGGTCGGGTAGAAGTCGAGCACGTAGAAGTCTGCGGGCGGCACCTGCACCGAAGCGCTGAGTTCACCGAACGCGATGTTCTCTACGAGCAGGGTCTCACCGGCGTAGATGTCTACGGCCGGAGCGTCCGGACTGCCATGCAGCGCGTAGACGACCGGGTTCTGCTTAAGGAACCCGAGCGAGCCGTCGGGACCTACGACCAGCAGAGAGAATCCATCCTCTGCACGGGCGGGCTCCACCAGGCTTCCGGTGGCGATCACGAACAATTCTTCACTCGGCAGAGCCGGCGTGGTGAACGCAGTGACCCGGTCACCGCCTGCCACCCGGATTGCGATCTGCAGGGACTCTCCGGCCGGCAGACCGATGCCTGTCATGCCGGTGTCAGCGAACCGCTCGAGATCCTCGATCTCTGGCGTTCCGTCGTCGCCCACGTCGATATCGACACTCGGGGCATCGGGTCCAGCATGCACGATGCGCACGAGGGCGCCCGTTCCAGCCCCGAAGTCCTCGACCAGCGGAAGAATGCGGAACTCATCCGCCGGATCATCAGAACTCAGGAAGCCCGAGGCGACGGCCGTTACGGTCTGGTTCGCGGCCAGCTCGACCGGTCCCGTCGAATAGGCGATCGGGTCGGCTTCCGTCGACGGGTGCGCCCGAAGCTGGACGTTGTACGTACCCGGGTCGACCGGGAAGTAGAGCGACGCATCACCGTATGCCAGCGCCGTGATGATCGGAGTGGCGAGGCCCTCGACATAGACGTCGACCGCCGGAGCATCCGGAGACGCGTGAACGGCGCGCAGCCTCACGCTGCCAGCGTCAGGGCCGTTCTGCTCGATGAACGAGGATGATCCGTTCTCGTCCACGGCCAGCAGCTTGAATGCATCTGCCGCCATCGGATCGGCCTGTCCGACGAGCCCGTCGGCGATCAGGTAATACTCAGTTCCGGCCGCAAGAGGCGGCGTGGTGAACGTCGTGAC
>JAENXO010000545.1 GCA_016649455.1 Gemmatimonadota bacterium
CGCCAGCCCCTTCGCCGCCTGCACCTCCGTGATCGCCGCCGTCAGCGTCGTCTTGCCGTGATCCACGTGCCCGATCGTTCCCACGTTCACGTGCGGCTTCGTTCGCTCAAACTTCTGCTTCGCCATCTCGACAAAACTCCTTGTCTCGACTCGTGTCCCGGTCGCGACTCGTTCTGGTTCCGCTAGCCGGGATCGAGTCCCGGATCGTTCAGTTACGGCCTTCGATGATCTCTTCGGCCTTTGACTTCGGTACTTCCGAGTAATGCGAGAACTGCATGCTGTAGACTGCTCGGCCCTGGCTCAGCGACCGCAGCGTCGTCGAGTATCCGAACATCTCTCCAAGCGGCACCGAGGCTCCGATCACCTGCGCTCCCGCGCGCTGTGTCATACCGCCGATCTTGCCGCGTCGGCTGCTCAGATCGCCCATCACATCGCCGAGATAGTCGTCAGGCGTCACGACCTCGACATCCATGATCGGCTCGAGGATCGCCGGGTCCGCTTTGCGCACACCCGCTTTCAGGGCCATCGAGCCGGCGATCTTGAACGCCATCTCGTTCGAGTCGACATCATGGTACGACCCGTCGATCAGCGTCGCCTTGATGTCGATCAGCGGGTACCCGGCGAGGACTCCAGTATCCATCGCCTCCCGGATCCCCTGCTGCACAGGATTGATGTACTCGCGGGGAATCGAGCCACCCACGATCGCATCCTCGAACAGGAATCCGACGCCCGGCTCGGTCGGCTCCAGGTTCACCACGACATGGCCGTACTGTCCGCGACCGCCCGACTGGCGAACGAACTTGCCCTCGACCTTGTTGACCGGAATCCGGATCGTCTCCCGATACGCCACCTGCGGCCGGCCTACGTTCGCGTTCACCTTGAACTCGCGCTGCAGACGATCGACGATGATCTCGAGGTGGAGCTCTCCCATCCCGCTGATCAGCGTCTGTCCCGTCTCTTCGTCCGAGTTCACCCGAAATGTCGGGTCCTCTTCCGCGAGCTTCGCGAGGGCCTCGGACAGCTTGTCCTGATCGATCTTGGTCTTGGGCTCGATCGCGACGCGGATCACCGGCTCCGGGAAGCTCATCGCTTCGAGGATCACCGGATCGTCCTTGTCGGCCAGGGTGTCACCGGTTCGGGCGAACTTGAAGCCGATCGCCGCGCCGATGTCTCCCGCCCTGAGCTCGTCCACCTCTTCGCGCTTGTTCGCGTGCATCTGAAGCAGCCGCGACACGCGCTCCTTCTTGTCCCGCGTCACGTTCATTACGTGCGAGCCGGCCGCAAGAACGCCTGAATATACCCTGATGTATGTCAGGCGTCCGACGAACGGGTCGGTCATGATCTTGAACGCCAGCGCCGAAAACGGTTCGTCGTCGGACGCTGTCCGCTCCACGACGCTTTCGTCGTGATTCGGCAGATGACCGGTCACCGCTGGCACGTCTACCGGCGACGGCAGATAGTCGATCACCGCATCCAGCAGCTTCTGGACGCCCTTGTTCTTGAACGACGCTCCACACATCACCGGAGTGATCGCTCCGGCGAGCGTCGCCTTGCGAACCGCCCGCCGAACCTCGTCCTCCCCCAGCTCCACGCCCTCGAGATAGTGCTCGAGAAGCTCTTCGTCGTGCTCCACGGCGGCTTCGACGAGCTCGTGACGAAGCTGCCTGGCCTTTTCCATCAGGGCGTCCGGGACCGGACCCTCGGTCCACTTCACGCCCAGCGAGTCCTCGTCGTACACGATCTCGACCATCCGGACCAGGTCGATGTGCCCCGTGTACAGCTCTCCCTCGCCCAGCGGGTACTGGATCGGATACGCCTTGGCGCCGAGCCGGTCCTTTATCATCTGAACGACCTGCTCGAAGTCCGCGCCAATCCGGTCCATCTTGTTGACGAACGCGATCCGCGGGACCCGATACTTATCCGCCTGGCGCCACACCGTCTCGGACTGAGGCTCGACTCCGCCTACCGCGCAGAACAGCGCGACCGCGCCGTCCAGCACACGAAG
>JAENXO010000183.1 GCA_016649455.1 Gemmatimonadota bacterium
CAAGCTACAGGCGGGACCATGACGACCGGGATCGAGACGACCGAGGGCACCGAGGAACGGATCTTCGAGGCGGCGCGGAAGGTGTTCGCCCGCAAGGGCCGCGACGGCGCCCGGATGCAGGAGATCGCGGACGAGGCCGGCATCAACCGCGCCCTGCTGCACTACTACTTTCGCTCCAAGCAGGGCCTCTTCGAGGCGGTGTTCGCGCACATGTTCGAACAGTACATGCGCTCGTTCGACGCCGTGCTCGAACCCGGTCAGCCGTTTCCCGAGCTGCTCCGGCGTTTCGTCGATCACTACATCGACTACGCGATCGAGCACGAGGACATGATCAGGCTGATGATGGGCGAGAACCTGCGCGGAGCATCGATCCTGGGCGAGGCGCTCGCAGCGGCGAAACACAGCGAGAGTTCGCTCCCGAATCGCATCGAGCACGCGATCCGCGCGGCGATCCACAGTGGGGAGATTCGGGAGGTCGACCCGTCGCATACCCTTCTCACGATCGTCTCGGCCTGCATTCACTTCATCGTGATGAAGCCGACGGTACAGGCGATGAATCCTGACGCCGAGGCGGACTTCAGCGCGTTCACGGAAGCCCGAAAACAGCACATTACCGACCTGCTGCTGCTCGGCATGCAGCCGGTGGAGGTGGCCTCATGAGAATCCGACCGGTCGGGAGCCGAGCCGCCGCCGCACTGGTGTCGATCGCGCTCGCTTCCTGCTCATTCGCGCCGGAACCCCGGACGCCGACCGTGGTGGTCGATCTGCCGGCTGAGTATCCGGCCGAGCTCGCAGACAGCACCGGCGCGTCGGCAGCCGCGGCCGATAACCAGGTCCGGGAGCCCGAGCGCTGGTGGACCGTGTACAACGACCCGGTCCTCGAGGCGCTGGTGGACACGGCGCTCGCCGCCAACCTGGATCTGCGCGAGGCGGTGGCCCGGGTGGAGGAGGTGCGCCAGCGGTACCGCATCGCGCGTGCAGACCTTTTCCCGGCGATCGGCCTTTCGGCGGATGTGGCGTATCAGAGCAGTCCGACGAACGCGGGATTCGCCGGCGAGATCGGTGGTGGCGAGCCCGATCAGCCGCCGGGCGAATCCCTGTTCCCTGACCGCTTCAAGTACGACACCTACACCGCGGCGGTCGGCTTCTCATACGAGATCGACTTCTGGGGTCGGTTCCGGAACAACACGAAAGCCGCGGTGAGCGAGTTCCTCGCCTCCGAGGGAGACTACCAGACTGCCCGCCTGGCTGTGATCTCCGCGACGATTTCCACCTATCTCGAAGTGGTCGAGCTGCGACGCGCCGTCGAACTCACGGCCGTGAGCGTGGACATCCTGCAGGAGCGCTCGCAGCGCACCAACGAGCGCTATTACCGGGGCCTGGTCACGACGTTCGAACTGTACACGATTCAGGCCCTGTTCAGGGACAGACAGGCGGCGCTGCCGGTGCTCGAGAGCGCTCTCGAAGATGCGAAGGGCCGTCTCGCGGTACTGCTCGGCCAGTACGCGGGAAGCCTGGACGACATCCTGGCCGATGACATCGCGCCAGACATCGTGCTCGATCCCGTCCCGGCCGACCTGACGGCGGCGTTGCTCGAAGAACGGCCCGACGTGTGGGCCGCATGGCAGCGCATGGAGGCCGCGAGGTACCGGATTGGCGCCCGGAAGGGCGACATGTATCCGGCGATCCGGCTGGACGCCACGGTCGGGCTGCAGTCAGGTGACATCAGCAGCCTGTTCCGGCCGGACCAGTACTTCCTGAACCTGGTCGGCGGGCTGACCCAGCCGCTGTTCCAGGGAGGGCGGCTGCGCGCCAACCTTGGCGTCGCAGAGGCGCAATTCCAGGCCCAGGCCGCCAACTACGTGCGCACCGTGCTCACCGCGTACAAGGAAGTGCAGGTGAGCCTGGTGAATCTCGACAAGCAGAGCGAGCGGTACGAGTTCCTCCGCCAGCAGCAGATCTCGGCACAGGGCTCGGTGGACTTCCAGTCCCGGTCGTTCCAGCGCGGCGTGGGCGACTACCTGGCGTACCTCGACGCGAAACAGAATCTGGCAGGCACGGAAACGAACCTCGCGGCGGCCGAGCGCTCCCTCGCGGAAGCGCGGCTCGCCGTTCACCGAGCGCTGGGTGGCGCCTGGGTCCGTGATACCGAAGACCTCGATAACCAGCTCGAACAGGAATACGAAATCATGGACGAAGCAATGTTCCCGTCGGACGAGGAGGCGGGACGATGAGCGGCCTGGGAAACATGGGTTCCGCATTCGGACGGCTGGGACCGGTGGCGCGGATCGTGTCGATACTCGGCTTCGGCGTCGTCGTGTTCGCCCTGCTGATGATCCTCAGTCCGAAACCCGAGGCGCAGGATCCGCCGAGGCGCATGCCGCTGGTCGTCACCACGCCGGCCGATGTGCGGTCGGGGAACCTGACGATCGAAGGCAACGGCATCGTGCGCCCGAAGAGCGAAATCTCGCTTTCACCCCAGGTCGCGGGCCTCGTGTCGTGGGCGTCTCCATCCTTCGCATCAGGCGGCCGTTTCGAGAAGGGCGATGTCCTGCTGCGGATCGAGTCCGCCGACTACGAGAACGCCGTGCGGGCCGCGGAAGCGGAGGTCGCCCAGCGCGAGGTCGAGGTTCTCACGTGGGAAGAGGAGCGCGAGTTGTCGATCGAGGAGTACGGGCGGTTCCGGGCCCGCGAGGGGATCACGACGCCCATGGACTCGGCCGATGTGGGAGGTCTGGTGTTCCGTGATCCGCAACTGCGGGCGGCTGAAGCATCGCTCCTGCGCGCGGAGGCGGGCCTGGCGGACGCGCAGCTCGCCCTGGCCCGGACCCGGATCACGGCGCCGTTCGACGGAGTCGTGCGTACGAAAAGCGCCGACGTCGGACAGTACGTCGCGCCGGGACAGCTGCTCGGCACGCTGTACGACACGGATGAGGTGGAGATCGTGGTTCCGCTCACGGATGGCGAGGCCGCACTCGTCACCGGTCTGTGGTCGGCGGATGCGCGCGACGAGACCAGCCGGATTCCGGCGACGGTGCGGGCGTCGTTCGGCGGCACAGACTACACGTGGCCGGGCTACGTGGACCGCGCGCAGGCCGCATTGAATGCTGAGACCCGCACCGTGGACGTGGTGGTACGGGTCCAGGAGCCGTTCGAGGACGACGGCTCGGGCCGGCCCCCGCTGTTGCTCGGCACGTACGCGACGATCGAGATCCAGGGACGGGACGTGGAGCAGTTCACCGTACTGCCGCGATCGGCTCTGCAGGATGGGGATCGCGTCTACGTCGTCGAGCAGGACACGATCCTCTCGATCCGTCCGGTCCGGCTCCTCCAGGAGATCCAGGGCGAGGTGTTCGTCATCGGAGAAATGCGGCCGGGTGAGCCCGTGGTCGTCAGCCCGATGGCCATCGTGACGGACGGGATGACTGTACGCCGGGCGGAAGGCGGGACCGAGTGAACCGGGCGATCGCATGGATGGCCGGGCACCCGGTCGCGGCCAATCTGCTGATGATCTTCATCCTCGCCGCCGGTGTGTTCAGCCTGTCCGCGATCGTGGTAGAGGTATTCCCCGACTTCGACCTCGGGGCGGTCCAGGTGCGCGTCGAATACCCGGGCGCCTCCCCCGAGGAGGTCGAAGAGGGGATCATCCAGAAGGTCGAGGAGCGGGTCGAGTCGATCGAGGGGGTCAGCCAGGTCAATTCGACCGCCTCCGAGGGCGTCGGCGTCGTATTCATCGAGCTGAATCTCGGGGAGAATACTGCGAGCCGCCTGGATGAGATCAAGGCCGAGGTGGACCGGATCACCAGCTTTCCGGCCGACGCCGAGAAGCCGGAGGTGACCGAGGTCACCAGCCGCAGCCGGGTGATGGAGATCGCGGTGCACGGCGACGCGCCCGAGCGCACGCTCAAGGAGATCGCCAACCGGATCAAGGACGACCTGTCCACGATGCCTGAAATCTCGTACGTGCAGACGGGCGGTGTGCGCGATTACGAGATCTCGGTGGACGTGTCGAACGACGCGTTGCGCGCATACGGGATCAGCCTCGACGACGTGGCGATGGCGATCCGGCGTGCCAGCCTCGACCTCCCCGGCGGGAGGGTGGACACCGACAGCGAGGAGATTCTGGTCCGGGTGAAGGGCCGAAACTACGACCGGGCCGACTTCGCGAAGATCATCGTCCGGGGCTCACGGGACGGCGCCACGCTGCGGCTGGACCAGATCGCCACGATCAACGACGGATTCCAGGACGCCGACCTTCTGACGCTGTACAACGACGAGCCGGCGGCGATGGTCCAGGTGTTCCGGACCTCCGACGAGCAGGTGCTGGAGATCGTCCGGGTGGTCGAGACCTACCTCGAAGAGGAGGCAGTTCCCTCGATGCCGAAGGGGGTCGAGGTTTCGATCTGGCAGAACGACGCGGAGCTGCTCGAGAGCCGGATGAACCTGCTGCGCAAGAACGGGATCATCGGGCTGATCCTCGTGCTCATCGCGCTTACCCTGTTCCTCGACCTGCGGCTCTCCTGGTGGGTCGCGGTAGGTCTCTCGCTGTCGTTCATCGGCACCTTCGCGGTCATGCCGTGGCTCGGCGTCTCGATCAACATGATGTCTCTGTTCGCCTTCATCCTCGCGATCGGAATCGTGGTGGACGACGCGATCGTGGTGGGCGAGAACATCTACAGCGAACGGGAGAAAGGCAGCGGGCCGCTGGAAGCTGCGGTCAAGGGCACACAGCGCGTGGCCGTGCCGGTCGTATTCGCCGTGCTCACCACTATCGCAGCGTTCACGCCACTGCTGTTCGTACCGGGATCGATCGGGAAGTTCCTCAAGTTCATCCCGATGATCGTGATCGCGGTGCTGGTGTTCTCGCTCATCGAGTCGCTGTTCATCCTGCCGCATCACCTGTCGCATCTGCCCGAGCACGCGCACATGGACCTGCCGAAGGGGCTGCACTGGGTCGAGCGGGTGCAGGAGGCCGTGCAATCGGCGCTGCGGAAGTTCATCGCCGGGCCGCTCGATAGGACGGTCCGGTTCGCCACCGGGCACTACGGGGTGGTGATCGCCTCCGCCGTGGCCCTGATCCTGATCACGGTGGGACTCGTCGCCGGACGTTACATCAGCTTCAGCTTCCTGCCGCGGATCGAGGGTGACAACGTGATCGCGCAGGTGGAAATGCCGCAGGGGACCCCCGCGGCCCGAACGCAGGAGGTCGCCTCGTACATCGAATCCGTCGGGCGGCGCGTCGCGGACAGCCTCTCGGCCGAAGCCGGCGACGATCAACTCCAGCTCGTCGAAGCGGTGCACCTGAGCGTCGGGCAGTATCCGTCGGCCGACCGGGGGCCGGGCGCCGGAGCCCTGCCCACGTTCGTGGAGTCGCACAAGGCCGAGATCAACTTCCAACTGCTGGGCGCCGAGGAGCGGGACGTGAGTTCGAGCGAATTCGAGAAGGCCTGGCGCGCCGCGGTGGGTGAACTGCCGGGACCGCGCAGCCTCAGCTTCTCCTCGGAGGTGATGAACCTGGGAGCCCCCGTGCAGGTGGAGGTGTCGCATCCCGATACGGCGGTCCTGTTCCTGGCCGCGGCAGAGATCCAGAACGAACTGAGCATGTACGCAGGCGTGTACGACGTGCGGAACGACCTGGACGTGGGCAAGCGCGAAGTCGAGCTGAAGCTGAAGCCGCAGGCCAGGACGCTGGGCGTCACCCTGGATGATCTGGCGCGCCAGGTACGGGCGGCGTTCTTCGGTTCCGAGGCCGTGCGCGTGCAGCGGGGACGGGAAGAGGTCAGGGTGTACGTGCGCTTGCCGAAGGACGAGCGCAGCAGCCTGGCGGATATCCAGCAGTACC
>JAENXO010000330.1 GCA_016649455.1 Gemmatimonadota bacterium
GGCACGATCGTGCCGGGCGCCTGGGAAAACGTGTTCTTCGGCTGCACTGGCGACATCGAGCTCGTGGGCGCGAACCCGTTCTCGTCGGAAGCCGGCATCGCCAGCATCCTCGTCCAGTCCGAGGTTCGGGACCCGCGGGGCGCCGTGTTCGCCCTGTGCCTCCCCCGTGACGGGGATCGGATACGTACGCTTGGCGCGGCACTTCCGTTCGGCGGCGAGGTGCCGCCGCTCGAGATTCGCGTGACCACGGATGGGAGTGACCC
Organism: Gemmatimonadota bacterium; assembly: GCA_016649455.1. Lineage (GTDB taxonomy): Bacteria > Gemmatimonadota > Gemmatimonadetes > Palauibacterales > Palauibacteraceae > Carthagonibacter. The sequence continues at coordinate 264 of JAENXO010000330.1, forward strand.
CGCAGCCGCGCCCACATACCGCGGAGAGCGCCTGTACGCCTCCCAACGGGTCCGGGCAGCGCTGTTCGCGGGCAGAGCGCTCGTCGCAAAGGCGGACACCGAAACCCCGAAATTCAGGATCGCCGGGAGCACGGCGCCAGCGTAGCTGCGACTCATTCGTTCCGACCGGGAGCCTTTCCATGCGCAGAACACGCCTGTTGTTCTCTCTCCTCCTCGTCGCGAGCGCTGCCGGAGATGCCGCCGCCCAGGAGACGGCGGCATCTCCGCGCCAGCGCTTGCTGATGGACTACGGCTGGACGTTTACAGAAGGCGACGCGGTCGGCGCCGAGGCACCGGATTTCGACGACACGGCGTGGCGCGACGTAAACCTGCCGCACGACTGGAGCATCGAGGGAGCCTACGACTCGGCGGCGGCGACCACCGGCAGGGGCGGGTATCTGCCCACCGGCATTGGCTGGTACCGGCGCTCGTTCACCCTGCCGGCCGGCTCCTCGGCTCGCCGCGTCCTGATCGAGTTCGACGGCGTGTACGAGAACAGCGACGTGTGGATCAACAGCCGCCACCTGGGACACAGGCCCTACGGCTACATCAGCTTCGCGTACGATCTGACCTCGCACCTGGTCGAAGGTGAGAACGTCGTCGCGGTGCGGGTGGATAATTCCCACCAGCCGAACACTCGCTGGTATTCCGGGAGCGGCATCTACCGACACGTCTGGCTGACCGTCACGGATCCCCTGCACATCGGGCACCGGGGGACATTCGTGACCACGCCCGAGGTGGATTCCGAGGGCGCCCGGATCGAAGCACGAATCGAGCTTGCAAACGACGGATACGTATCCCGCAGCGGGATGATCCGAAGCGAAATCCTCGACCCGAGCGGACTCGAGGTGGCCCGCACCGAAACTCCATTCGCTCTGACGGTCGGCGAAGTGGCGGAGCTGGAGCAGGAATTCCGGTTGGCGACGCCCGCGCTGTGGTCCCACGAGTCGCCAGCGCTTTACATCCTGCGGACCACAGTCCTGGATGCGGTCGGAAGGGTCGTCGACAATACCGACACGCCGTTCGGGATCCGTCACATCGAGTACGATGCCGACCGCGGCTTCCTGCTCAACGGCGTGCGGGTGAAGATGCTGGGCGTGAACCTGCACCACGATGGTGGCCCAGTGGGCTCAGCCGTGCCAGAGGCCGTGTGGGAGCGCCGACTCCTCAAGCTCAAGGAAATGGGGGCAAACGCCATCCGCACCGCCCATAATCCGCCGGCGCCCGAGTTTCTGGACCTGTGCGACCAGCTCGGCTTCCTCGTAATGGACGAGGCATTCGATGAGTGGACACACGGCAAGGTAGAGTTTGGCTACAACCAGTACTTCGACGAATGGCACGAGCGGGATCTGACGGACTTCATCCGCCGGGACCGGAATCACCCGTCGGTCGTGTTGTGGAGCCTCGGCAACGAGATCGGCGAGCAGCACGCGCCGGGCGGGCACGAAGTGTTGCGCGAGCTGGTGGCGATCGCTCACCGCGAGGACCCGACCCGGCCCGTCACTACCGGCAATGACCACATCTACGCCGATGACGGGGCCACGACTGTCGAGTTCATGGAACTGCTGGACGTGGTAGGCTACAACTACGTCGACCGGTGGCACGAGCGTCGCGAGCTGTACGCCACGCAGGACCGGCACGAACATCCGGACTGGAAATTCATTGGTACCGAGAGCAGCGTGGTGTGGGGCACAAGGGGCGAGTACATGCTGCCTGACGATTCTCTGAGAGTCAGGCCGTTCTACACGGCGACCATGATCCGGCCAGAGCAATTGTGGCGCTTCGTGTCCATGAATGACTGGTTCGCCGGGGACTTCATGTGGACAGGGGTCGATTATCTCGGCGAGTCACGCTGGCCTCGGAAGAACTCGACGTCCGGCGTGTTGGATCTGGTTGGCTTCCCGGACGATGGGTTCTTTTTCTACAAGAGCCAGTGGACTGACGAGCCGATGATCCACCTGTTCCCGCACTGGAACTGGGAGGGCCGTGAAGGACAGTTCATTCCAGTGCTCGCGTACACCAACGTGGACGCCGTGGAGCTGTACCTGAACGATCGGTTCATCGGAGAGAAGAGGGTCGAGTTCCCGCGCCAGGGGACCACGGGCAGCTGGAACGGCTACGAGGCGCCTCCCGTGTTCGCGAACACTGCGGATTTGCACCTGTCGTGGGATGTTCCCTACGAGCCCGGAGTGCTCCGCGCGGTGGGCAAGCGGGGCGACGAAGTCGTGGTCACCGAGGAAGTGCGGACGGCTGGCCCGGCGGTCGCGCTTCAGTTGAGCGTGGACCGGGCCGAGATCCTCTCGCGGACTCGTGACGTGGCCCATGTTGAGGTCGCGGTGGTGGATGCCGACGGCGTGGTAGTGCCTTCGTCCAATCACCTGGTGCAATTCAGGGTCGATGGAGACGCGGCGCGGCTATTGTCCGTAGGGAACGGCAACCCCACGGACCACAGTTCGTACCAGGCGTCCGAGCGCCACGCGTTCCACGGGCTGTTGCTGGGCATGATCCAGAGCACGGACGAAACAGGTGTCGTTCGCGTGACGGCGCGCGCGGAAGGGATGGAACCAGCTTCGGTGGAGATCACGGTGGTTCAGGGGAAGGCGCCGCCAAGGCTGGACTGACAATCGAAGAGGTGTAGACCATGCAATATCCCAGCGCACGATACCTGCTCCTCGGCGCTCTGGTCTTTGCGGTCGCCTGCGCGGGCGACGGCACCGACCGGCAGGCAGACACCACTGCCTCGGGCGAAGCCGGATCGGCCACCTCCAGCCTCGATGTCCCCGCCTGGGCGAAGGACGCCGTGTGGTACCAGGTGTTCGTCGAGCGCTTCCGCAACGGAGATCCGTCCAACGATCCGACGCTGCACGACATCGAGGGTGCCTGGCCGCACATGACGCCCGAGGGCTGGGAGCCTACACCGTGGACGCAGGACTGGTACCGGCAGGAGGCGTGGGCCGAGGCCACGGGAAAGGACGTCTACACGACGATTCAGCTCCGCCGCTACGGCGGAGACCTGCAGGGCGTCATCGACCAGCTGGACTATCTGCAGGATCTGGGCGTGACGGCCCTGTTCCTCAACCCGATCAACGACTCCCCGTCGCTGCACAAGTACGACGCCCGGAACTACCGCCACATCGATCGCAACCTCGGCCCGGATCCACGGGGCGACGAAGCCCGCATGGCCGAGGAGGACCCGGCGGACCCGGCGACGTGGACCTGGACGGCCGCCGACAGGCTGTTCCTGGCGCTCGTGAACGAGGTCCACCGGCGCGGTATGCGGATCATCGTCGACTACTCCTGGAACCACACTGGGATCACCTTCTGGGCCTGGAAGGATGTGCTGGAGAACCAGGACTCGTCTGCCTACGCCGACTGGTACGCCATCGAGCGGTTCGATGAC
>JAENXO010000041.1 GCA_016649455.1 Gemmatimonadota bacterium
AGATCACCGAATGCAGCAGCCTGGTCTGTATGCGATTTACCCAGGAGTCCTTGCGGGGCCACCGCCGCGCGCTCGCCAGGTCCGCTCCCCCGTCCACCCGCTCTATCAGGTCCGGAAGCGCCGAGGCGACGACCCTTCTGTACGCCGGCAGGGACAGCAATACGCGTCCGCGGGCCCGTGAAGCGCCAAGCTTCAGGAGCGCCGATTCGCCCACCGTGTGACCGACCTCCAGCACGCGAACCGGTGCCCCACCCTTCGCCAGCTCCTTGAGCGGACTCACGGCAGACTGGTTCCGGCTCTCTACCGAAAACAGGAATTCGTAGGTGTATCCCGCTTCGCGCAACGGAGCGGAGAACTCGAGATACAGCTCGGCGAGCGGTTCGGGACGCTCCGTGACCGGGACGATCACGCTCACGTCCGGATCCGGAGGAAGCGTCTCGACTCCCGGAAGTCGCAGTTCCGTGACGCGTCCGTTGCCGGGACGGTTGTCGATCTTGGCCAAATTGCTCATCACCACTCCCGCAGTACGGGAAGAGAACGGAAGCCGGGTTCCTGCTCGCCCTTGACGACCACCTCAGCGATCAGGCCCACCATCAGAAGAAAGAATGCGAGCGACAGCCACACCAGCACGACGCTGGGGAACACGAGAGCATAAGCCATGGTCGAGCCGAGTCCGCCCGGGACGGAGACCGCGGTAAGAAGGCCGAAGGCCAGCGCCAGGATACCCGCCATGACCGCTCCCGCACCGAACATCTGCAGCGGCCGGTCACGAAACGTGCTCAGCATCTTGATCGCGACCAGGTCCGGAATCACCTTCCAGATCCGGGTCAGGCCGTATTTGCTCTCGCCACGGACCCGGGGGTGGTGCCGCACCGGCATCTCCGTGATCCGGGCGCCCGCCACGGCTGCCGCCATCGCCGGGATGAACCGGTGCATGTCGGAGTACAGATACATCCGGTCCAGGAGGTCCCGGCGATACGCCTTGAGGGAGCACCCGTTGTCGCGAATCGGCACACCGGTAATCAGGCGGATGAGGCGATTCGCCAGCCACGACGGGATCTTGCGCGTCAGGAGGCGGTCCTGCCGCCGCACGCGATATCCCGCCACGAGGTCGTAACCCTCCAGCAATCGCGACACGAGCTTCGGGATGTCCCGCGGATCGTTCTGCATGTCACCGTCCATGCTCACGACCACCTCGCCGACCGAGTGGTCGAATCCCGCCTGCATCGCCGCGGTCTGGCCGAAGTTCCGTGACAGCCGGAGACACCTGACTCTGACGTCCTCCTTGACGAGCGTCTCAACGCGTTCGGCCGTCCCATCCGTGCTCCCATCATCGACGAACAGCAACTCCCACGTCGTCCGGTCGTCCAGCACCCGCTCGACGGACCGGTACAACGGCTCCACGTTGTCCACCTCGTTGAGCACCGGAACAATCACCGAAATACGGGTCCGCTCGTTCATGACCCCCGTCTACAATGCAATGGACATGCCGCCGTCTGGCTCATGTAACACTAACGAATCCGGCTCATCGCAGCACTGCGGATGCGACGGCCTCCGAGCCTCGTGATACCCGATTGCAGTGCCTTCACGAGTTCCTGGATCACCCGCGGCTCGCTCGCCTCCGGCTCAGGGTCCTGGTTCAGTTTCGGAAGGCCGATACGGGCAGCCGCTATGAGCTGCACGAGCCAGCCGAGGCTGACGCCGTAGATCACTCCCGTAAGCCCCCAGCGGGCACCCACGGAGGCACCGGATACGGCTACGCCCACTGCCACCCACCCGGTGACGTTCAGTACCAGCAGATCCCGGGTCGAGCCGAGCGCCTCTACCGTACTGCGACACAGCGTGCTGCCGAATTTGGCGAATCCGGCCACGATTGCCGCGGCGACCAGCGCCGCCGGGAGCTCGTACTTGCCCGGTGCGACCAGTTCGACGAGCCACGGAGCCACATACCAGATTGCGACCGCAGCCATGCCGGCGACCAGGATCGACACGGTCGCTTCGCTGGCGAACACCTTCTTCCGCTCCCCGGCGGAGGATGCGCCCCTCAACCGGGGCAGGAGCGCGTATCCGACTCCCATCTGCAGCATGCGGAACGGTGAGCCGGCAACGGCCGCGAGAACGCCGAACGTGGCGAGGGCCTCGAGCCCCAGCACTTCAGGCACGATCAGGCGCTCGAGCTGGATCAGAGTGAGGGTCCCGGCCACGATCCCGGTGTACGAGAGTGTTTCGGGCCAGGTGTATCCGGTCGTGCCCGGCGACTCGCCAGTCGTCGCCTGGTCGAGCCCGTCAGGCGACGCGAGAATTCGACCCCAGCCGATGAAGCCCAGGGTTGCCTTCCCCACGACGAGCGCTGCGAGGGGCAGCCACAGTTCGTATACCCCGAACAGTGGGACCAGGAATGCGCCGAGCAGAAGTATGAAGTTCCCGCCCTGGAAGATCATCAGGGCCGCGGGGAACCGCTGCCGACTCTGAAAACCCGCTGCCGCTACCAGGGCGACTCCTCCCAATGCGATCCCGAGGAACACCAGGATGGCCGTGGTGAGGTCCAGGTCGTAGATCGCCCTGGCGACCAGTGTCAGTGCGACCGAGACGCCGGCACACGTCGCGAAGACGCGTCTGAATAGCTCCGGTCCCGGATCCACTTTCCTGCGATTCACCATTCCGTCGGCGCCCAGGGGCGCGACCATCCACCCGAAGTTGATCAGGGCGACGGCCAGCGTGAAGCTGCCGTATTCCAGCTTCGGAAGCCACCGTGCGAGAAGCAGATTCGCGGCGGCGAATCCGATCCCCGCCAGTCCGGCGAACGCGGCGACTCCGAGCGAGGGAGCCTTCTCCCACAGGCCGGATAGGCTCTTTACACGTGGCATCTCGTCATCCGATCCTGGCTCCTCGTCTCTGCGTTGCGCTCACCAGTTCCCCGGTCCACTTGCCACACAGGTAGCGAGCGGCGCTGTCATTGTCATTCCACAGGGCACAGGCAGGGATCGTGCCCGTGCCATCCCTTGATTCTCGCCTGTTCCGCTCGTTCTGTGTAGCGTACGATCACCAAGTGTAGCATTTCCTCGACGACACCGGGAGCGAAACTGTTGGCTCAGCGCAGCAGCGAAAGCCGGGTGGCTGGTCCGAGCCGGAGAAATCTGTGAAATCCGACCCGACGTCGGAGTCCATGAATGCCCGTCTTTCGCCGCTTTCCGCGGTCCACCCGTTGCACGGCACTCGCCGCCATGAAACGTGATTCAGACAGATTTGAAAGCGGTCATTTCGACCTCCTGGTCATCGGTGGAGGAATATTCGGCGCGGCCGCCGCATGAGAAGCGGTGTCGAGGGGTCTGACCGTGGCGCTGGTCGGCGCAGTCAAGAGCGTGATGACGGAACCGGGCCTGGCCGAGTCGTTTGGATCGTGGAATCAGGCACGGATCAGTCAGCTCTCTGGTGAAGCGATGTCGGGCGAGTACCTCGCTCTGTTTCGCGACCTGCTGCGCGAACGAATTCCTGCCGCGACGGCCCAGTCCTCACCCCGATAACGTGCCCCGACCGGGGCTGATTCGCTATTATCATACCCGAGGTTCAGGCAGACCCCGCACCGGATCCTGTGCGGGGTGCCACACCAAGCATCGGAAACCGACTTCCGCATGAAGAGCCGCCGCAGGAAGAGAACGAGTACCCTGCCGTATCTCGCATTCCCGCAGAGTCGATCAGGCTCCGGGACGCGGAGGGCGGATCCGTCCTGGACGGTACTCATCGCGCTGAGCCTGATTCTCGCCCTTACTCTGGCTCCTGGAAGCACTTCGACCCCGGCGACGGACTGCTTCTGGTGTGGCGAGTTCGCGACTGCCGACTTCATTCTCAACGTGGCACTGTTCGTTCCCCTCGGGCTCGCCCTCGGTGTCTCGAGCGGTGTCGCGGCGTGGGCCGCCATCCTCATCGCCGTTGTCGTTTCCGGCGGTGTCGAGCTGGCACAGCTGGCGATCCCTGGACGGTATCCGACGCTGTCGGACGTCCTGGCGAATCTGCTCGGCGCGGTTGCCGGCCTCCTGATCGCCCGCCGGAGCCAGTCCGGACGAAGGCTGACGGGCCGGCGGGCGGATCGCGCTACGCTGGCCTGGGCAGCAGTCGTCATCGGCATGGTGTTCGGAACAGACTTTCTTCTCTCCCCCTCGCTTTCGGACTCGGACTGGAACGGCACCTGGACTCCACTGATTCCGTCGATGTCGCGGTATCCGGGCAGGGTCCTGGACGCGGAGCTGGCGGGACTGCGGATCCCGGACGGTCCGATCAGTCGACCGGATTCCGCGCGCCGTCTCATCAGGGCCGGCGATCCGGTCTCAGTCCGGTTCGAGACTGCCGGGGCTCCGGAAAGAGGCCTGTCCCCGATATTGCGTCTCGAGAGCCCGGACCGGGAGGGAATCCTGCTCATCGGAGTCCATTCGACGGACGTCGTCGTGCGACTCCGGCGACGCTCGAGTGATTTCCGCCTGCACGCTCCCGATGTCTTGTTCAGGCAGGCCGCACCCGTGGCGGGGGACACAACGGTTGTGATGGCAGCCGTCAAGCACGGCCGGGTGTGCGTGACGGCTCCGCCGGGAAGGTCCTGCTCACCGATCAGTTCGCCAGGCGGGGGGTGGTCAATGTTGGCAGGCCTACCGGCTTCCGTTCCCGGCTGGCTTCAGATCGTGCTGGACGGGCTGTGGCTCGCGGGGCTGTTCTTTCCACTTGGAATGTTCATGCGCATGCGACGGACCCGTCTGCTTCCTTCAATCGTCGCCCTGGGCGCCGTGGGGATCAGCGCGTTGGGAGGTCCGGGGCTCGTGGTGCTCGGATCCCTCGCGGGAGCCCTCACGGGTCTCGCGGCGGGCCGCATCGCCTCGATGCGCGGCCGGAGCTTTTTCGCCGCTTGACCTGAACTTTGACCGGGCACGACTGCCGTCAACCGAGCTCGGCGATGCGAATTCCCCCGCCGCCGGCGCGTGCCTGGCGAAGAGCTGTCCGAGCAGCGGCGATGCGGGTCAGGCTGGCGATCCGGTTCGCTACCGCTCCCTGATGCTCGGACTCCGCCGAGTCTCCTTCGGCCGACTTCAGCTCGACGATTCCGGCGCTCAACGGTCCGATGGGCCTCCCCCCATCCTCTGGGGGAATCGTCATCACACGGTTCAGGCGGCGAACCAGTGTCGTAACGCCGGCCGCGGTCGTGTTGTAGGCGACGATTCCGAGTTCCGCCTCCCCCAGCCAGCCGAACACATCCGAAGTTCGCAGGTGCTTCCGGCAGAGGTCGGCCGATTCCTTGCGCTGGCGATCCAGCTCACGGCCGGTCGGATTCGCTTCCGGACCCATGACCACGCAGCTCACGGGGACTCCGCTTCGGGTCGCGTTCGCTTCCAGGAGCCGCACCGCGCGCATCAGACCAGCGAGGTTGTACAGGCCGGTCGCACTATCGGTTAGCGAGCCTTCCTCGGACAGCTCGATGAGGCGCTTGATCTCGAGCAGACGTCTGAACTTGGCGACGATCAGCTGTGACCGGATCGGCTCCTTGATGATATCCCACGCGCCCGCGGCCATCGCCGCGGCCGGATCGGCTTCCGCCCAGAAATTGGGCGAATAGACCAGGATCGGCACGCTGTCCTTGAGTCCCGCGGAACGCAGTGCCGCGGTCAGTTCCGGAACAGCCATATCGGGGAGATTCTCGCCGATGATGACCATCTCGGGGTCCACGAGTTCCGAATCCCGAACTGCCAGTCTCGCGGAGCGGACACGTGCGAACGCGAATCCCTCGGGCTCGAGGACTGCCTGCAGGGCGGACGCGAACCAGTCGTGGGTCGTCACGAGAAGAACTCGCGTCGCCCTGGATTCCGACCTCGAACGAACCGAATCAGCCATGGATTTGCCTTTGCTTCCGGAGGGGGCCGTCCCCGCCTGCAGGAAACTCGATCAGTGTTTTGGTTCGACCGGGCGATCTCGCTCGAACATGACAGGCAATGTACGCATCATTATCCACACGTCGAACCACAAGGAACGACGCTGGAGATATTCGAGGTCGTAGCTGACCTTGATTCTGACATCGTCTACGGTCTGGTCCGGCCTGCGGTTCACCTGCGCCCAACCCGTAATTCCCGGCGGCACCTGATGCCGCAAGGGATAGTCTCCGATTTCATCGCGCAACTGCTGAACGAAAGCCGGGCGCTCCGGGCGCGGTCCCACGATCGACATCTCACCCATCAACACGTTCCAGAACTGGGGCAACTCGTCGAGCCGGGTGCGTCGAAGAAGTCGGCCGACCCGCGTGATCCGGGGATCGTTCTCCTGCGCCCAGATCGGGCCGCTGGTCTGCTCCGCGTCCACCCGCATCGAACGGAACTTCAGGATGTCGAACGGCAGACCTCCGATGTCGCTGACTCGACGGCCGCCATCCGGTCCTCCGGACACGGGGTTACGACGGTCGAGCCCGACCCTCTGCTGCCGGTAGAATGCCGGTCCCGGGCTGTCCAGCTTGATCAGGATTGCCACCAGGAGAACGAGTGGCAGCAGAATGATCAGCGATCCGAGCGCCAGGATCATGTTCAGGGATCGGAGCACCCCTCGCTCGAACTGACTCGGACGACGGAATTCCGACACACTGGAGTTGTCCGGCGATTCACCGACCAGCTCGCCAGAGTCCAGCCTGACGTACCGAGGCCGTCCCCGCGGCCACAGAACTGGCTCGCGTGCGACCGTAGTCGACAATCGCGGGTCGTATTCAAGCGTCTGGTCGCTCATGCTTCCTCTAGTCGAGAGTGACGATGCGCCATTCTCGCTGGAGGCACCCTGTGTGCCAGACATGGGCTCAGAAGTCAACGTATTGTTTTGCAACCGCTTACAGCCAACTTCCGTTTCTCTTGATCTTCAAACTGGTGCACCGGTCCCACAGAAGGAGGCCCTGATCCGACAGTCGATTCAACACTTAGCTCCAATATCGAACTGTGGTGGTCCGACGGCCATACCCCGGGGCCGAAGGGGTATGACCGGTCCGGCTCAGTTTCCAATCAGCGCTATGATCGCTAACGCGCTGGCCACGGCTCCGAGGCCGAGCGCAATGTTCCTGATCAGCAGGTACTTGCCTTCCTTGTTCGGCATGTCGAACGAATCACCGGGAAGGACTCCCAAGTCATCCAGCGTGAGACCCGGGGCGGAGAGTTCCGGTCCCGACAGGTAAGTCTCGCCCAGGCGTCTGACTCTCAGTTTCTCATTCGCCGCGTCTGCCGTCGGGCCTCCAGCCAGCATCAGCACGTCCGAGACGAGCATCGAGCCGGACACGTCGTAGTACCCGGGCTCCTTGACCTCTCCGACGACCGCGACGCGCAGCCGCGAATCGATTTCGACCTGTGGATCACGGAGTACCGTGGCCAGGCCCGCCTGGATGATTGCCGGCGCTTCCGAGTAGAGGGCCCCTTCCAGGTCGATCGGAGGGACACCTGGAAGCATCATCGTCTGATCCGGCTGAACCGTGAAGCTGCCGGTCCACTGTGGCTGCCCCCTGACCTTGAGCCCGACGACATCACCCGGGCGATAGTCTCCGAGCCTCAGTCGCTGTTCCACGGCGGCGAGTTCGCGCTCTATCTCCCGAAGCTCGTCGCCGCTCATGTCTACCATCCTTGCCGCGAGGCTGTCCCGGCGAATCTCCAGGTCCGCGCGGGAAGCGTCCCGTCTCCCGGAATACTGCGCGGCGAGTGGCGACGCGCAGACGGATGTTGCGACGAACCAGATGGTCAGGAGCCTCAGATAGCGCTTGTTCTTCACGGTTGATGTTCCCCCGGAATTCATTGTAATCAATCCAGTCCGTAGTCGCGGATCTTGTAGAGCAGCGCCCGGTAGCTGAGGTCCAGGAGCTCGGCTGCACGGGTCCTGTTTCCTTCCGTCACTTCCAGTGCGCGTGATATCAGGTGTTTCTCCAGCTCTGCCGAGCGCTTCTTCACGCTCAACTCGTCACTGGACAGCGTATCCGATGAAATTCGGACCATCGACTCGGGATCGCGAACGATCTCGGGTAGATCATCCAGTTCGATCGACGATCCCGTCGCGATTACCATCGCGCGTTCGACGACGTTTTCGACCTCCCGGACGTTTCCGGGCCAAGAGTAGCCCTGCATGCGCTTGAGTGCCTCGGGCTGCAAGCCCTCGATCTCCATTCCGAGCGCTTCGTTGTACGCCTCGATGAAGTGTCGAGCGAGCAGCGGCACCTCTTCCCTCCGGTGCCGGAGGGGCGGCAGGTGAATGCGAACCACATTGATGCGGTAGTACAGATCCGAGCGGAATTCTCCGGTCTGCACTTCCGACTCCAGGTCGCGCGCCGTAGCCGCCACGATGCGGACGTTGACCTGCCTCGGCTTCGAATCTCCGACCCGGCGTATCTCACCAGACTGCAGGGCCCGAAGCAGCTTCACCTGCAGAGATTGAGGCAATTCGCCGATCTCGTCGAGGAACAGGGTCCCGTTGTCGGCCTCCTCGAACAGACCGGTACGATCTGAGTTCGCGCCCGTGAATGAGCCCCTTACATGCCCGAACAATTCCGATTCCAGGAGGTTCTCCGGTATCGCGCCGCAATTGATAGGGACGAAATTCCCGGCCACCCCCGACACTTCGTGAATCAGCCGCGCAATCAACTCCTTGCCGGTTCCGCTCTCTCCGGTCACCAGCACGGTCGTCGGGTGAGGCGCCACGCGTTCGGCCAGCGCGACGGCGTCCCGCATCCCGGCGCTGCTGGCGATGATTCCACCATGTCGCTTCTCGACCTTGACTTCCCGCCGCAGTCGGCGGATCTCGCGATCCTTCTTCGTGCTCTCTTCCGCGATCTTGACGCGCAGAACCAGGGCGTCGGGGGCAAACGGTTTGTCTATGTAGTCCCAGGCACCTTTCCGGATCGCCTCGACGGCCTGGTCCTGGCTGCCGTAGGCCGTCATCACGATCACCAGCGCGGCGCTGCCGGCCTCCCGCAACCGGTCCAGGAGTTCGAGTCCGTCCATTCCAGGCATCCGGACGTCGGTGAGGATCAGGTCGGGATCCCACTCAATGGACTTCTGCAAGCCCGCATCGCCGTCCGCGGCGGTCTCGGCCGTGTGCCCTTCGTCCTCCAGCAGAAGCGATACGGTCCGTCTCAGACCGGAATCATCATCAATGACCAGGACTTTCATCTGGCGTCATTCCGCTCCGCAACAGGCAACAGGACTCTCAGGACTGCACCCGCATCGTCAGCAGAAACTGCCTCGATTGCGCCGCCCATCCCCTCGATCAGACGAGCAGAGACAGCAAGACCGAGGCCAGTGCCCCTGCCCGGTTCTTTCGTAGTGAAGAACGGCTCGAACACGTGTCCCCGCAGTTTATCGGGGATCCCCGGACCATCATCCCTGACGAGGAGCTCAACCGCCACGTCTCCTTGCTGCAGCTGGCGCGCCGGTCCGGGATCTTCACTCCGGAGCAGCCGCCTGACGTGAGCGTAGTCCACACCGGCCGGATCCCCGATTCTGCGGCGTTCCAGGCTCCGGTCCGGATTCCCCACGATCACCAGGGAAGTCTCCACGCTGATCTTCCCCCTTCCGCTTCCCTCGTCGATGGCATCCGTCGCATTCAGAAGCAGGTTCACGATGACCTGCTCCAGCTGGCTGGCATCACCGCACACAGGCTCCAGGTCGTCGGCGAGTGAGAGATCCACCTCGGAATTCTTGAACCGGCCCTGGAGTTTCATCATCTCGATCGTCCTGCGAACCGTAGCGTTCAGATCGACGGGACGTGCCGAGGCGGTCTTCGGAGTCGCATATTCGAGGAGACCGCGGACAATACGGTCGATTCGCTCCGTTTCGTAGGCGACGCCGTCCACCCATTCACCCTGGGCCCCGCCACGTTTCCCGACACCCAGGTAGCCCATGATCGCTCCAAGCGGATTGCCGATCTCGTGCGCCACTCCGGCGGCGAGCCGCCCGATCGACGCCAGCTTTTCCGCCCGCACCATCCGGGTCCGCGCCTGCGACAGTTCACGATTCGTAACGTCGAGAGACCTGATGTTCCGGGCCAGGTCATCCTGATTGTGAATCAGGATCGCTGCCATCTCGTTGATCGCGGACGACAGCCGCTGCAGCTCGGCCGTACCGGTGTCTGGCAGCCGGCGGTCGTGCTTGCCCGAAGCGATCTGCTCCGTTCCGTCGACCATTTCGGCCACCGGTTCGAGCACGAGGCGCGTGAGTCGGTAGTTTGCGAAGACGCCGAGAAGTACCAGGTCAGCCCCGATCACGATCAGGAGCCAGGCGCCGAGGTACCTCGGAGGAAGATCCAGCCGCACGCCGATGAACACCGTCACAGCCACCGTGAACAGGGCGACGAACAGGAGGATCAACAGCCCTCCCAGCAGCCTGTAACGGAGCGATAGCAGGAGCGGAGACTCCTGTGCCTCACCGTTCATACCCGACTCCCCCCGGATCGCCTGGTTTCGGTTCCCTGTCGCTCCAATAGTGACCCAAGCCGCTGATCTGCGCTACGGTGGCGTCAACCGGCCGCTACGGTTCACTTATACGGCCTGCAATTTGAATGCGCAGGAAGGGAGACCGGGATCCTACTGGTCAATTCACGCGTCCTCAGCAGGACGCGGCCACATTTCTCCGGCGAGGGCCGAGTTGAAGCGTGCTGCGGATCGTCTGGCCGAACAGCCGTTTGACATTCTGGTCATCGGGGGAGGAGTGCTTGGCGCCTTCGTCGCGTGGGACGCCGCGCTGCGGGGTCTGCGTACCGGATTGATCGAAAGAGATGACTTCGCATCTGGCACAACGTCCGCGTCGGGTCGCGTTCTGCACGGTGGACTCCGGTCACTTCAGTACATGGATCCGGCGGATGCGGTCAATTCGATGCGCGAGCAGGCGGCTGTCGCGTCTCTCGCACCGGATCTCGTTCGACCGATTCCATTCCTGTTCCCCACCGGCACAGGGTTCAAGGAGCAGACTCTCCTGAGGCTGGCCGCCCCTGCCTGGGGAGCATTTCCGCGCGTCCTCGGCTTCCAGCGGGATCTCCCGTTCCCGCGTTTCCACGCTTCGTCCAGGACCCTCGAGCCCGAACTTCGGAGCTGGGCGCCGCGCGGGGGGCTGCTCCTGTGGGACTACCAGATCGGGTCGCCCGAGAGGCTCGTGATCGCGGTCCTTCAGGCCGCGGCGGCGGCCGGTGCCGCGATTGCCAACCGGATCGAGGCGCTCGAGGTGCTGGACAACGATGGTGGCGTGTCCGGCGTGAGAGCGATGGACCGTGAAGCCGGCGCCGAGATTACGATCCGATCCGCGACAGTCCTGAACGCGGCAGGTCCGTGGGCTACCGGACTGTGGGACCAGGGGACACGTCTCCGACATCCGAT
>JAENXO010000650.1 GCA_016649455.1 Gemmatimonadota bacterium
CGCGGCCTCGGCGATGGACACCGGTTCATCGGGTCCGGGTTCAGCGGCAGCGACCGCCGCGCCCGAGATCGCGGGCATCGGGCCGATCCGGGCGCCGGTATCGGCGGCGCTGAGCGAGGAGTTCGACAACGTCGGGCGGAACGATCCGTGTCCGTGCGGGAGCGGCAAGAAGTTCAAGAAGTGTCACGGGGCGGCGGGGTGATCTGACTCTTCGTCTGCTTCACGCGCTGTCCTCGCTTCGCTCGGGAGGCGCGCTCCGTAGACGAAGAGTCCGATCAATCTCGAACCGTGACATGGCTGGATGGGGGAGAGGGCGGCAGGGATGCCGCCCCTTTTGCTGTTCAGGGACAGCTATTGGTTCGCCTGGTCGGTCGTGTCGCGACCTGGTGAATCCCAGCGATATCCGTCCATTTCCGCCAGCTTCGAACGGGAATCGGTGGTCGGGTGTCGGGACTCCGGAGCGCGCCTCCCGAGCGAAGTGAGGACAGCGCGCGCAGGAGACCCGACACCCGAGAGCCAAACCTGATTGATCCCACGGTGAGCCCCCGTCCCACACTCTCTCCGTGACTCCAGCGATCCGGGAATGGCCGCCCGCAGACCGGCCACGCGAGCGTCTGTCCACCCATCCACCGACTGCGCTGACGGCCCGTGAGCTCCTCGCCCTTCTGCTGGGCTCGGGTGCGGCCGGGCGCACCGCGCTGGACCTGGCCTCGGAGGTCCTGGTCCGGTACGGCGGATCTCTACGACGCCTCGGTGCGGCCGATCCACGCGAGCTGGCGACGGCGCCCGGTATCGGTCCGGCGCGGGCCTGCGCGGTCGTGGCCGCGTTCGAGCTCGGGCGGAGGGCTACCGCGGAGCCCGCCCGCCGGAGCGCACGGATTCGCGGACCGCGCGACGTGTTCCTGAGACTCGGACCGATGCTGCGTGACAGGAAGCAGGAGGAGTTCTGGGCGATCTACCTGGACACGCAGAATCGCATTCTGAGCGAGCGACGGATCACGGTCGGACTGCTGAATTCATCGCTCGTGCACCCGCGAGAGGTGTTCGCTCCGGCGATTGCACTCGCGGCTGCGAGCTGCATCCTGGCCCACAACCATCCGTCTGGTGACCCGGATCCGTCTCCTGAAGACCTCGAAGTCACGCAGCAGCTGGTCGAGAGCGGAAGACTGCTCGGAATCCCTGTTCGCGATCACATCGTGCTGGGCGACGGAGCGTTCGTGAGTCTGCTGGAGCGCGGATTGCTGGTTCCCGCCATGCCGGAGCAGTTGCGGACTCGCGCCGCGGCTCGAGCTCCTGGCAGCGCCTCCGGTTCGGGAGATCGACCGGGCGGGGCCGACGGAGCCTGACCCCGATCGCGGGTTCGCTTGGCGCGTTTCGGGCTCTGACCCTATGATCAGGCACGCAACCCGGAACCTCCGATCGGTGTAGGACGGCCGGGTAACGCACCAGAGAAAGGGCCGTAATGGCACCGGATTCCACCGAGCTCAGGATGAACGAGGACCTGCCCGTCCCCATCACGGAGTCCGACACGCGCGCCC
>JAENXO010000079.1 GCA_016649455.1 Gemmatimonadota bacterium
GATTCCTTCGATTGAGCCGGCCGCACCGAAGAACCACGCGCCGAATCCAGCCAGAGAGAGAAACAGGAGGTTGACCGTCAGACTGGCGAAATTCACAGCCACCGCTCGACCGAGGCTGGATCCGTTGCGCACCAGACCGTACAGCTGGGCCGGACCGCCACCCGTACCGGACGGCGTCAAATACGCCAGGGCGGCAGTGGCCGCCGACGTCTGGACGCAGCTTTTATAGCGGATCCGGGTTCCGAGCGGACGCGTAAGGATCCACAGTCGCAATCCACCGCCGAACCAGTCCAAGGCAGCGAGGCCGAGGGCGGGAAGGATCCAGATCGGGCGGAATTGGCGAAAGCCCTCCAGACTGCCCTTCAGGTCGTGTGTGACCAGAAACAGGGCCACGAATCCGACCAGACTGGCGAGTGCGAACGCGATGATTCCGAAACGGATCGCTCCCGGGGGAAGCCGCAGGCCTGTACTGGAAGGTTCGCTCACGCCGATTCCTGTTTGCCGGTTGAGGACCGTCCGCGAGCCGGCGAGCGGGAGGCGGACTTCGCTGTCGAGCCAACTCCCCACGCTGGCAACCGCGTCGAGAGACCCGTAGATATTACGCGCCGCAGAGGCCCGCGGGGAGTCGGTCCTGGCGGCGGACCGATGACGGGTAACCGCCCAAGGAGATCAGGTTGCGAAGATACGCCGCGTTCGATCCACCGGAGTACCTGGGATGGCAGCCAGATGCGGAACTGGCCCAGTCCTTCCGGGAGCGGGTCGAATCGGTACCGGAGAGACGAAAGGTCGTCGAGTCGCTCGATTCCCGGAAGCTCGAGTCACTGTACAGGGGCATGCTCCGATTCCGCCTGCACGACATCATGCTGCAACGCTGGGTAAAGCAGGGAGTGATTTCAAAAGCATGGCTGGGTACCGGCGAGGAGGCCGTGACGATCGGAGCCGTGCACGCACTGCGTCGGGGCCGGGGTGAAAGCCCTGACGTATGCGGACCGATGATCCGCAATGCTGGCGCTTGCCACGAGATGGGCATGCCATTGCATGCGATGTTCCGAGGCTATCTCGGCACGCTGGACGGACCCGCGCGTGGCCGGGATCTCCACATCGGGGACCGTGAGTGCGGGGTGGTTGCGCCGGTCAGTGTTGTCGGCGGCCTGTGCGGTGTGATGAACGGCTACGCCCTGGCATTCCGTCTTGCAGGAGAAGACCGCGTCGCCCTGACATGGATCGGAGACGGTTCGACGAAGAGCGGCGAAGTCCACGAGGCACTGAACTTCGCGGCCGTAAATCGTTTGCCCGTGATCTTCGTGCTCCAGAACAACCAAATTGCCCTGGGAACCCGGCTCGAGCAGCACCACCGCGGTAACGGTTTCTCGGCCTGGGGTCGGGCCTACGGGGCGGAGCTGCTCGAAGTGGACGGTAACAACGTGCTGGACGTGTTTGCCGCGGCGAGTCTCGCCGTCGACCGGTGCAGGCGGGGAGAAGGACCGGTTTTCCTTTCGGCAGAGACGTTCCGCATGGGCGGGCATGCGACGCACGACGTGAGAGAGGCGCGGGAGCTTCTCCCGCCGGATGTGTTCGAACACTGGGGCAGGCGCGATCCGATCGGCCAGTTCGAGGAGTTTCTCGCGACCGGTCCGATCGAGCTCGGGATTGCAGGGGATGAAGAGCTGCAGCCGGGTGACGGAGAGCGTGAGCGGCGGAATCGTGTGATTCTCGCGGCGATCGAGACGGAGGTCGGGCTGGAAGTGGATGAGGCTGCGGAGGAAGCGCTCGCGAGCCGTCGGGCGGAATCGACTGATCCGTCGGAGCGGGCGGGCGAAGGTGTCTATGCGTAGTGAACCATACCGGTCCGCCCGGCTCTGGCTGTACGGAGATGTTGGGTGCCCGTGGAGTTACCTTGCACTCGCCCGCATCAGACAGCTCGCCGTCGCCTCGCCGGTCGTCGTCGGGTGGCGCCCCCTGGCTAAGGTCGCTCGCACGGAAGGGATGAATGACCCTGTGGCACCGAGTCCGGCTGGAGCGGCATCGCCGTCACCGCAGGCGGCCGAATTTGAATCCCTCGGTCTCCCGTTCGAAGGCCCATCGGCCGATTTCGATTCGCGGGACGCTTTGCAGGCTCTCGAATTCGCTCGCGATCTCGGGCAGAAGGTCCTGGATCAAACCCTGGACGGACTGTTCGCCGCAAATTTCACGCACCTGGCGAACCTGGGTGAGCGCGAGGAACTCCTCGATGTCTGCCGGGAGCTGGGACTGGACCGGGAGGCGCTGGAATTGGCCCTCGAGGATGGCCGCTACGAAGCGGAACTCGACCTCGCGGAAGCCGAGGCAGAGCGGTACGGAATCGAGCAGATTCCCACGATCCTGGTCGGCCGATCTAAGATCGTCGGAGCAGCACCGAAGGAAGTGCTCGCCACGGTGGTGTGTCAGGCTTTCGATACCGAGTGACGGATCGCCGAAGAAGATCGCGACTTCAGGCGTCGAGGCGAGTCCGGGCGGCGTCCAGGAGCGCGCGCAGCGAGCGGCCCTCTCCGGGTGATACGGCATAGGCCAACCGATTCACCGTGTGCCCATGCTCGGCCGCGTCGAGCGCTCTCAGAATGCGCGCCGCGATCCTCCTGGTCTCTCTTCCGCCGCTCTCCGGCAGTGCCAGGACCAGCTCCCCTTCGGAGAGTCTGCCCACGAGGTCGGTTCCGCGCAGCAAGCTCTGGATCGCCCCGATGACAGCTCTGGCGGACGGCGGTTCGCCAGGCGCCATGGACAGGATGATGATCCCGAATGGCTTGTCGTACCGCGCGCACCTTTCGAGCTCGGCGGTGGCCGCGACCTCGAATCCTCGACCGTTGTAGGAACCGGTTTCCGGGTCCTGATACGGCTGGAAACGGACGCCCTCGGCGGCCCCGCCCAGGTAGCGAAGCGCTTCCGGCGACGCGAGGGCCGATTCTGATCCGGCGAGGGCCGCCAGCGCAGAGGCCTGTCGCTGCGCTTCGGCCAGCGCGCCACGCAGTCGCTTCGTCTTCTCGAGCGTAGGTCGGCGTCGAAGCGCCGCCCACTCTGAATGGAGGCTGATGAGGAGTCCGTCCAGGGTCTTACTGTGTCGCCGAGCTGGTGACGGGTCCGTCACATCGGGCGTTGTCGGGTGAAGCTCCTGTGCCTCCCCGAGCGATGTGAGGGCCCGTTCCAGAGTTCCGGCGGCCTGCTCGGCCTGAGACAACATCCCCGCAATTCTCAGCAAGGCGCTTGCCTCTGGAGCGCTGCGGGTCGCATTCCAGGCCTGGTGCGATCCGTTCACGAGCGAGTCGAGCTCACGCCCGGCGTCCACGAGATCTCTGGGCGACGGAGCAGGGGAATCCCCCCCCGGCTTGCTGCCACGCCCTCTCGAGTGCCCGTCGAGCGCCCCGGCCAACAGCGATAGCTCCCGTTCGGCGGCAGCGACGCTGCGGCGAAGCACCGCGAGGCGTGCCGGAGATGGCCCGTCACGGAATTCCACCCAGCGGCGTTCGATTATCTCGAACCGCCGTTCCACACGCCGATGTCTCGCTAGCAGTGCGTATCGACTGCGCCGGATGTCGCGGTGCATCTCGCCGTCCACCGATCCTCTCGAACCATCGTGCTTGCGCGTGGCGCCCGATTGCGCCGCGTCCTGCAATTCTCTCATACGGCGACCTGGCCCGAAGCTGCCTCGACCCGGTCCATTCCGCGTCTTGAATACCTCGGAAGGGCACGAACCGTGCCCGTGAAAGGTGACGCCCCGTTGACCGTCACCAGCCGGACGGTAGGTTGGCGCCTGTGTTACGTGTCACGTTTCTGGGGACCGCGTCCTCTCGGCCGACTGTCCGGCGAAATGTTTCCGCTCTCGCGGTTCAGCGAGAGGGGGATCTGTATCTGTTCGACTGCGGAGAGGGCACGCAGCGGCAGATGATGCGTTTCGGGGTAGGCTTCACGGTCCGGGAAATCTTCATAACGCACCTCCACGCCGATCATTATCTGGGCCTGGCCGGGCTGCTTCGGACCCTGAGCCTGCAGTGCCGGGAGCAGGAGCTCATCGTGTGGGGGCCCGCTTCCGGCACCGAGATACTGGAGTCGGCCGCCTTCGTCGGGGGAGATCGGTTCACCTTTCCGCTCCAGGTCCGGGAGTTGCCGGTGGACTCCGCCATTCGATACGACGGGTATTCGATTCACGCCTTCGGGACGGATCATGCCGCGGGATCGTTCGGCCTGGCCCTGATCGAAGACACGCGACCGGGTCGATTCGACGTCGCGCGGGCGCGGGAGCTCGGAATTCCCGAAGGACCCCTGTTCGGACGGCTGCACCGCGGAGAGTCTGTGCGGCTCGCCGACGGAACCGAGATTCGGCCGGAGCACCTGGTTGGACCGCAAAGGTCAGGTCGAAAGCTGGTCTATTCGAGTGACACGGCCCCCTGCCGAAGCGTGTTGGAGGCGGCGCGTGGGGCCGACCTGCTGATTCATGAAGGTACGTTCCTGAATGAGGAAGCCGAGCGGGCGGCAGAGACACGTCACTCCACGGCCCGGCAGGCGGCGGAGGTCGCGCTGCAGGCGGGCGCTCGTCGCCTGGTCATCACGCATTTCAGCGCCCGCCACGCCGAGCAGCCACACCGGCTGGAGAAGGAGGCCCGAGAAGTGTTCTCCGAAGTCGAGGCCGCAGAGGACGGGATGAGCCTGGAGATCCCGCTTCCGGAGGCGCCGGAGATCGGTGGGACGTGATTACAATGCAGCTGCCGGGTGACAAGTCGATCGCGCACCGGGCCCTGATTCTAGCCTCCCTCGCGGATGGTCAATCAACGATCCGAAATGTTCCGGGCTCGGCGGACGTCGACTCGACGCGTTCGGCGCTCGTAGCCCTTGGGGCGGTGATCTCGAATCCCGAGGACGATGTCGCGCTGGTCACCGGACCTTCTGCCTGGACGCCAGCCCTGAATCCGATCGATTGTGGAAACAGCGGTACGACGGTCCGGCTGCTGACGGGGTTGCTCGTCGGGTTGGGAACTCCAGCGAGGCTGACCGGTGACCGGAGTCTCAGAAACCGTCCAATGGATCGTGTCGTGTATCCGCTCCAGTCGATGGGCGGGCGAATCACGTATGCGGAGGACCGGGATCGGCTGCCGATCGAGTTGGAGGCGCGCACGACAGGTTCATTGAGAGTTCTGCGCTATCGGGGTCGGGTGGCGAGCGCCCAGGTCAAGTCGGCCCTGTTGCTGGCAGGGCTGACCGCGGGCATCGAGGTCGAGGTCCGGGAACCCGGAGTGTCTCGAGACCACACCGAACGAATGCTCGCGAACCTCGGCGCTCCGATCGAGTTTGGCCCACTCGACGATGGCGGCGCGCGGGTTCTTCTGGTCGATCCGCCGACGCCGGTTCGCCTTCCCGGGTTCGAGTTGACGATTCCGGGGGACGTCTCATCCGCCGCGTTCCTGATCGCCGCCGGCCTGCTGGCCGGAAAGTCGGTTCACCTTGACGGAGTCGGTCTCAACGAGACTCGCACCGGATTTTTGAAGGTCCTGCGCAGGATGGGGGCGAATGTCAGAGAGCAGGTTTTGGAGACGCGGCTCGGGGAGCCTGTCGGGACCATCGATGTCGTAGCTGGCCGGTTGGGCTCGTTCGAGATCGAGGCAGAGGAAGTACCGAGGCTCGTCGACGAGATTCCAGTGCTTGCAGTGCTGGCCGCCAGAGCACACGGAAGATCGCGAATCTGGGGAGCCGGAGAGTTGAGGAACAAGGAGAGCGATCGACTCGCCGCGCTGGCAGTCAATCTCGGGCTGCTCGGCGTCGAGTGTGAGGAAAGGCGGGACGGGCTGATAATCGAGGGCTCGGAGCGATCGTTGAGCGGAACGGTCCGCACTGGCGGAGATCACCGCATCGCGATGGCGTTCGGAGTTCTGGGAAGCGCTTCCGGCTGCGAGATCGAAGTGGACGACAAGGATTGCGTGAAGGTCTCTTTTCCCGGCTTCTGGACGATCCTCGACGAGATCACATCGTGAACGGCATCATAGTCGCAATCGACGGACCCGCGGCGTCGGGGAAGAGCACCACGGCCCGACGAGTGGCGCAGCGCTTGGATTATTGCCACCTGAATTCAGGCCTGCTCTATCGGACGATTGCCTGGCTCGGGTTGCGGGACGACTGGATACACGACTCGGATCGATTCGCTTATGAGCTCGAGCGGATCCGCATCACGATGGAGCGTCGATCGCCCGGCTTCATCGTCCGGGCCAATGGGGAGATCCCGGGCGATGAGCTGACGGCTCCCCAGACCGCGATTCGCGCTTCGCATGTCGCGGCGCGCCTCGACGTCCGGGAGCGTGTGCTTGAGGTCTTGCGAGCGGCGGGGCTGAACGGAGGGATCGCCTGTGACGGTCGAGACATTGGAACAGTCGTGTTTCCCGACGCGGCTCTGAAGATCTTCCTGGTCGCGAGCGTCGAGGAACGCGCTCGTCGGCGTGTGGCGGATCACGGAGTTGAGCCCGATCGCGAGCGGCTCGAACTGGAGATAAGCAGGCTCAGGGAGCGCGACGCGAGGGACTCCGCCCGGGATCTCGCTCCTCTCCTTCGTGCCCCCGAGGCGATCGAGATCGATACGACTCGTCTCACGCCGGACGAGGTGGTCGATGAAATCGTCGGGCTGGCTGTCGAACGAGGCGCGTGAATGGTTGACGATATTTGCGAATCCGTCTAGTTTGCTGTGTTGTTCTCAGGTTCCCGTGAGTGTGAAGTTTAACCTAAACGTGCGTCCCTCACCGGAACGGCTGGCGGCTCGGAAAGGACTCCGAGGCCGGCCGATCGTTTTTTCGGTGGCAATTGCAGTGGACGCGGTAGCAGAGAAAGTGACCTGAACCCCATGACCAACGATCGAATCCCCGCCGACTCGCAGGACTCAGATCTCGAGACTCCCGTCACTCCGGTCGAGGAGACCGTTGAAGATACGGCCGAGCCTCAGGAGACTGTCGACGAGACGGCCGTGGCGCAGGAATCAGAAGAAACTGTCGAGACCGGCGAACCCGCCGTCGAACAGGCTCCGGATGCCGCGGACGAAGCCGTTGAAGCCGTCACCGATGACGAGGTCTACGAGGACGTCGAGCCGCTCGGTCCTACACCGGACAAGATGTTCGAGATGTCTTCGTCCGGTAACGTTCCGGTGGACCTGGATGCCGGAGAGTACTCGGACGAGGAATACGAAGAACTCCTGGCCATGTACGAGGACACTCTTCACGATATCGTGGAGGGTGAAATCGTAAAGGCGACGGTACTTCGGAAGACCGACAACGCAGTGATTCTCGACGTTGGCTTCAAGTCGGAAGGTTCAGTCCCGCTGGAGGAGTTCCGGGATCCAGACGCGATCCAGGACGGCGACGAGGTCGAGGTGTTTCTCGAGAGCCTCGAAGACTCGGAGGGCGTCGTTGTCCTGTCGAAGAAGAAGGCTGACTTCCTGCGCGTGTGGGAGAAGATCAAGGATGCGTTCGACAACGATCGTCCGGTCCCCGGCGTTCTGAAGCGGAAGATCAAGGGCGGCGTGACAGTCGACCTGATGGGGGTCGACGCATTCCTGCCCGGGTCACAAATCGCGCTCCGACGCGTCCCGAACGTCGATGATCTGATCGGGCAGGAGTACGACTTCATGATCCTGAAGCTCAACAAGAGGCGCAGGAACATCGTCGTCTCGCGGCGAGTGATCCTCGAGTCTGAGCGCGCAGGCAAGCGCGAACTGTTGAAGACTGAGCTGGAGGTCGGGCAGGTTCGCAAGGGCGTGGTGAAGAACATCACGGACTTCGGCGCGTTCATCGACCTGGGCGGGATGGACGGCCTGCTCCATATCACCGACATGTCCTGGGGTCGGATCGGGCACCCGTCGGAGATCACGAACATCGGCGAAGAGCTCGAGGTGAAGATTCTCGACATTGATTGGGACCGCGAGCGCATCTCGCTGGGCCTCAAGCAGCTGATGGCGTATCCGTGGGAGGACGTTGCGGCCAAGTATCCGGTTGGAAGCCGAGTGCGTGGCCGGGTCGTGTCGATCACGAACTACGGCGCATTCATCGAGCTCGAGAAGGGAGTCGAGGGCCTTGTCCACATCTCCGAAATGAGCTGGACCCGGAACGTGCGGCATCCTTCCCAGCTGCTGTCGATCAGTGACGAGATCCAGTGCGTGGTCCTGCGGGTTGATGAAGAAGAAAAGAAGATCTCGCTCGGCATGAAGCAGACCGAGGAAGATCCCTGGCTGGCCCTGCCGGTGAAGTTCCCTCCGGGCACGAAGATCAAAGGAGTGGTTCGCAATCTCACCTCGTTCGGCGCGTTCGTCGAGGTGGAGATCGGCATTGACGGCCTGGTCCATATCTCCGACATGAGCTGGACACGGCGTGTGCAGCACCCGTCGGAAGTGGTCAAAAAGGGAGAAGAGGTCGAGGTCGTCGTTCTGAACATCGATCCGGACCAGAAGCGGATTTCCCTCGGCCTCAAGCAGGTCGAAGACGATCCGTGGTACGAGCTCGCGAAGGAATACGAGCCGGGGTCTGAGTGGAGCGGGACGATCGTCCGTCTTCTCGACAAGGGAGTGGTAGTCGACCTCGGTAAGGAGATCGAGGGCTTCGTCCCGATCAGCCAGCTCGGAGTCGAGGAAGAGCTTGAAGATCCGGCCGAGCGTTTCTACGAGGGGGATCCGCTCGAGCTGAAGGTGATCGAGTCGGATCCGATCAATCGGAGGATCGTGCTGTCGGTTACGTCAATTCCGGAGCCGCCACCGCGTCCGGTCATCGAAGTCGTAGAAGAGACCGATGAACAGGAAGTGGTCGAGGCTGCCGCCGACGTCGAAGCCGAGGACGTTGTGGAAGAGGTCGAGGAGGTTGAAGAAGATCTCGCCGAGGCCGAAGCCGAGGAAGTTGTGGAAGAGATCGAGGAGGCTGAAGAAGATCTCGCCGAGGCCGAAGCCGAGGAAGTTGTGGAAGAGATCGAGGAGGCTGAAGAAGATCTCGCCGAGGCCGAAGC
>JAENXO010000491.1 GCA_016649455.1 Gemmatimonadota bacterium
GGACCTGATGCGCGGATTTCAGCTGAACATCAGGCACGACCTGTTCGAGGGCCTCGGTACGGACCGCCGGTTCAAACCGTTCATGGAATCACTCGCCATGAGCTTCTCCCTGCGATCCGGGACGGGGCTCGGAGATATTTTCGGACTCGGATCCTCCACGAGCTCGGATCGGGACAGGGCCAACACCGATGCCGAGTCGCCGCAGAACGTGGACTCCCAATATCGTCTGAGGGAGTTCCAGGGCTCATATCGGACAGATCCGTTCGCCAACTCTCGCGGCGGCGGAAGCTGGACCGCCTCCCTGCGCTATTCGCTCGTCCGAACCAGGCCGACGGAGTCGGGGGGGCAGGAGAGCCAGACGATTGACGGAACCCTCTCGTTCCAGCCCACCCCCGGGTGGTCAGTGCGCTGGACCACACAGTACAACTTCACGCAGGGCGAATTCGGGACCCAGTACATCACCCTCGACCGTGACCTCCATCGCTGGCGCGCATCATTCCAGTTCTCCCGCAGTCCGAACGGCAACACGCTGTTCCAGGTCGGCGTGCGGCTCAGCGACGCTCCTGAACTCCACGGCGACTACAACCAGCGCACGAACTGAAGCCCCGGGCTTCCGCAGGTCCTTCCCGCGGGTCAATAACGCTCCCTGTGGCCGGTTTCTTGAACGTTACGCTGGACAGGTCCGGCGCGGTGCAGGCCGACGGTCTGGAATCGGTGCCGGCCAGATACCGGAACTCTGCGGAATTCCGCGGCTTCCAGCGTTCAACAGGTTCCACCGGCTGCCAATCGCATCGGGGGGTCCTCAAGTCTGCCCGTCTGTGTGTGGGCAGACCGCCAGAACGACTTGTGACCTGCGGGAATCCGGACGCACGCGGTACGGTGAATGAGAGGTCCATGACGACGTTTCAGCGGCTCAAGCACGAGGCTCGCAAAGCCGAGCAGCGTTCGGACTGGCGGAAGGCGATCGCTCTGTATCGCGAGGCCATGCGCTTCGACGAGCGGCAGAACGACACGTCTGAACTGGGCCTGTTCAATCGGATCGGCGATCTCCATATCCGACTCGGAGAGGTGCCACAGGCTGTCGAGTGCTACGAGCAGGCGGCCGATCGTTATGCCGAGCACGACCTTCCTGCGAGCGCCGTCGCTCTGTGCAACAAGATTCTCCGGGTCGCCCCCGACAAGACGGACGTGTTCCGCCGCCTCGGTCTTCTTCACGCCGCCACCGGACTGCTCGCCGAAGCCAGGACAACGACGCTCCAGTACGTCGATCGAATGGAGAAGGCCAGGAGTCTCGGCGGGGCGATCGAAGCCGTACAGGAATTCGTGAGTCTCACCGGGGACGAGACGATTCGCGTCCAGGTGGCAGACCTGCTGGCCGAGCGAGGGCACGCGGACCAGGCCCGAGCCCAGCTCCGCCTCGCTTCGGACGCCGGCCGCCGAAACGGACTCGATACAGATGAGCTCGAGCAGCGCATCGAACAGCTCAGGGCCTCGGAACCGGATGAGAGGCCCGCGGAGGCAGTTGAACCACACACCGAGCCGCTCGAGCCGGTTGCTGTGCAGTTGGGAGAGCGGGTGAGCGCCGCCCTCGCCGCGAACGGCACCCACGGTCCGTCGCTCGAGGTCGAACGACCCGTGGTGACCGATGAAGACGCGATCGTCTCAGGCCCGCCTGAGGGCCCTGTTGTGGAGGCGCTGAAACGGTTCCGGGCCCGAGTCCAGCCCGAGCTTGACCGGGCGGGACCGGAGCTGCACTACGACCTCGGTATCGCCTATCAGGCGATGGGACTCAGCTCGGCCGCAATGGAGGAATTTCGACGCGGAATCGCCGCGCCCGGGCGGCTGCAGGCGGCACATGCGAGGATCGCGGAGATCATCCAGCCGGCCGCGGCCGCGCCCGAGATCGACTCAGGGCCAGAGATGAAGCCCGAGCCCGCTGTCCGGGAACCGGAAGTTCTCGCCGAGGTCCTCCCGGAGGAAGAACCGGGGGATGAGCCTGAGGCAACGTTGGAGGCAATGCTCGAGGCCGCGCTGGAGGCTATTCCTGAGGCCGCGCCGGAGGCTATACCTGAGGCCGCGCTGGAGGCTATACCTGAGGCCGCGCCGGAGGCTATACCTGAGGCCGCGCCGGAGGCGCCCGATCCTGGCCCCTCGTCGTTCGAGCTGGCGGAGGTGTCCGCTGAAGCGCGGGGCGCCGATACGCTCAACCCTGATCTCCAGGGCCTGCTGTTCCGGGCCCGGCTGGCGCAGTACCAGATCCGACAGGCAGAAGACTCGGGTCGCACGGACCACAGGGCTCATCTCGACCTCGGGGCCGCATA
>JAENXO010000493.1 GCA_016649455.1 Gemmatimonadota bacterium
TCGGTGGTCCGTCGTCGAGGAACTGCGGCTCGGAACGATCGAGGATATCGGGCCCGAGATGTTCGGCCGCGTACTGGACTTCGAACTGGATCAGCTGAACCGGATCTGGGTGTTCGAGGGACAGGCCCAGGAACTGCGCGTGTTCGATTCCACGGGCGCGCACGTGAGGACGATCGGCCGGCAGGGCGAGGGCCCGGGCGAATTCAACCAGGTGATCGGCATGGAGTGGGGACCGGACGGGCACCTGTGGCTGATCGATCCCGCAAACAATCGGATCACCAAGGTGGACACCGCAGGAACGTTCGTGGAAAGCGTTCCGACGATCGGCGGGATTACGGTGATGCCGTGGCCAGGCGGCTTCGACCGGGACGGCCACTTCTACACCTACGGGATCGACACCGAGATGGAGGATGACTTCGGTCGTCTCCTGATGATCCGACACGACGCGGACCTGCAGCCGTTGGACTCACTTCCCATTCCCGATTTCCCAGGAGAGCGCCAGTTCCTGGAGCTGAAGGCCGAGGACAGGCACCTGATCACACCTGTTCCCTTCGCCTCCGGGATCGAATGGCGGCTGCGAAATGACGGCGGGTACTGGGGCGGGCTGGACGGCGAGTACCGCCTGTTCGAGCTCGCGTGGCCCTCGGGCGATACGCTGCGGACCATCACGCGAGACTGGGATCCTCTCCCGGTGACCGAGCAGGATCTCGATCAGGCCATGGAGGGAATGGAATGGTTCACCGAGATGGGCGGCAAAATCGACCGATCAGAGATTCCCTCCACCAAGCCGGCGTTTGACAGCTTCTTCGTCGATCCGCTGGACCGCATTTGGGTGGTGAGGACGACCGCCGGGCCTGACACCGAGAACCGGATCCTCGATGTATTCGACCACGAAGGCCGCTTCCTGGGAACGGTCGAGCTGCCATTCAAGCTGGCGGACTTCCCCGATCCGATCGTTCGCGGAGACTACATGATCGCGGTGGTCGAGGATGAGCTCGAGGTCCCGTACGTGGTGCGGGCCCGGATCGTCCAGGGGCCGCAATGATCCCGGGCGCACAACAAGCCCGTGGACTGTTCGCGGTTCTGGTCTTCGCGGGCTGCTCCGGCAGTGGTGATATGGGCACTTCCGGTTCGACCGGGTCCGACCAGGGAGCGTCGACCAGGCAGCCGTCGGTTCCCGCCGAGTCCGATCGGGACCGGCTGCGCAGCGAACTCGCTGCGGCTGAAGCAACTTTTGAACGTGCGGTTTCAGACCGCAGACTGGACGGCTGGGTCGAGACGTTCGCCCCGAACGGCATGATGATCCAGCCCGACGGCCCGGTCGTAGGACACCAGGGGATTCGCACCGCCATGGCCGGCGCGTTCGCCGACTCCACGTTCAGGCTCACGTGGACTCCCGACCTGATCGGCGTATCGGATGACGGAACGCTCGGTTACACGACAGGCCGATACGAGCGGAATCGGGTAGTGGACGGCGAAGAACTGGCTCAGCGTGGCAGCTACTTCACGGTCTGGCGCCGGCAGCCGGACGGCGGCTGGCTGGTGGAAGCCGACATGGGAACCGAGCCCTCGAGCCAGCCGGACTAGGCCCCTGCCTCGCTCTCACCGAGCGCGCGACGCACTGCAGCCAGGCGCTCCGGCGTTCCGATTTCCCACCATGCCGCGTCGCCCATGTCGAACGGTCGGATCAGTACTCCCTCAGCCGCAAGCGCGAGGTAGTGATCGGTAATTGAAAACACCTCCCGGTCGGGCAGCGTCGCGATCAGTTCGGGCGTAACGACGTGGATGCCCGAGAACGGCCGCGCCTGCGTGGCCCCGACCGGAAGTCTGGCGATCTCTTCCCTGCCCGAGGTTACGTACCGGCGCCCGTACAGTCCGTCCTCGTCGAACAGGAGTTCACGGCTCGAGTCCCGCCGCTGAACGGCAAGCGTCGCGACGGTGTGGCCGTCGCGGATGTTGTCGACGTGCGCAGACACGAGGGCCGCGAGGTCGAGATCGGTGATCACATCTCCGTTGTGCAACAAGAGGGGCCGACCGGAGTCGAACAGATGCCCGGCGTGGCGAAGCCCCCCTCCAGTTTCGAGCGGCCGGTCTGTCTCTACTGACACGGTGATCCGGGGCACGCCCGCGGTTCCGGCGTCGGGGTCGCGTGCCGCGTCCAACGTGATGCCCTCTATCAGACGCTCGACCGCCGATTCAATCTGATCCGCGTAATGATGCGCGTTTACGACGATCAGGCCGGGATCGAGCGGCACGATCCGCCGGATTGCCCGCTCGAGAATCGTCATTCCGCCGACCGACA
>JAENXO010000372.1 GCA_016649455.1 Gemmatimonadota bacterium
GCGCGTGTCGAGTCCATACGTCGTCGTGATCGTGCTTACGCACAGCGGCGCCCGCGTGTCCGGCAGGCTGGCGAGCATGTAGTCGAAGCGGACGGACGGATTCCGGACCGGAAACGTGAGCCCGGGATCACCCGGGGGGCCGTGATCCGCCCACAGGTCCGACAGGCCGAACGGAAACGGGCTCGAGAGCTGGTTCATCATTTCGGACCGTTCGGCCCTGACATCGACGTTCAGATCGCCGACGACGAGGGCGTTCTCACCCCGGAGCAGGCCTTCGCCGGCGACCGCTTCGACGAACGACGCCATCTGTGCTCGCTGACTCGCACGGGCTTCGACCGTCTCCCGCCGTCCGGCCTCGTCGTGACTGCCGTACGACGCCTGCATGTGAGTGAAGAACAGGTTCAGCGGCTGGCCCCACAGATCGGCGCGAACGTAACCCGCTCCCTTACCGGCCCAGCAATCCATGCTGGCGCAGTCCTCGAACTCCACGAATCGCACGAACCCGGCCACCTGCTCCGGTTCCGATCCAAGCTCCGTGCTTCCCCTCACGCTGTGGGTCTGGAACCGTGCTGAACCTTCGATCAGTGACAGCGGTACCCGGCTCAATAGCATGAGGCCGGAGTCGAGCCGCTGCAGTTTTGCGCTCCCGAGGAATTCCACCCGGTGCGGATATAAGGCTCCGAGAAGCTCCACGAGGCGCTCGCGTCCCGTTTCGCTGAATACCTCGCTCAGGACGACGATCGCGAAATCACCGGCGAGGATCCGCGATGCGATCACGTCCGCCCGGCTGCCGGCAGAGGAGAACGGCAGCATTCGCGTGTTCAGAAAGCCGACGCGGATCTGCTGCTCGGACGAGGCGGGTCCGGGATGGCTCATCTCGACCGAAGTAAACTCCACCGGAGGGAGGGGTCCAGGGGTACGAAAACAGGCGCCGACCACGATGAGTCCGAGCAGAATCGTGGCGGTTGGCGAGCGGTCCAGCAGGCCCCGGTGGTGTCGTTTGCTTATCATCGAGGCGGAACATAGAGCGGGCGTGGTCGTAGCCGGAAACACGAAGCGAGACGTGGATCACGCCGAACGAACGAACATGGAGCCGATGTCCAGAGTCATTGCCCTCATTCTGCTGCTGGCCCCGCTGTCGGCCGCGACAGATTCGCCGACCCGGATCTCGGGCACGCTCGTCGGCAGTGACGGGAGCCCGATCCCGGTGTCTCACGTTCATGTCCATGTGTGGCCCAGCGGGGAGGTGCTCGCATCTACCGCTGTCGACCCGGATGGGAACTGGTCCCTGGCCGTCGATGCGACGGGCGTATTCCTCGCATGGTTTTCCGGCGTCGGTCACCGCGGTGAGCGGGTGGGCCTGATTCTCACGGGCGACGAGGAACGCATTGAAATCGATGTGCGGCTCGGGCGTCACGACCTGCGGGACGAGTTCGACGCCGCCGCACTGATCGGCGACTTCAACGAATTTGCCGAGGATCGGGGCAGTCTTCCCCTGCACCGGCGGTCCGACGGTCTACGCGCCATCGACGTCGCGACCGGGGCCGATACCCTGGCCTACCAGTTCCTCGGCGTGGCCTGGATCTCACCGATCGAGGACCTGAACGCACGGCGGTACGCATACGATGGCTCCGGTGGATATCGGTCGGTGGTCGACGTCGAGCGGTCCTTCACCACCATCGTGTTCGATCCGGCGACGCTCGAAGCCGGAGACGGGGCCGGAGAGGTGCGGTTCGCAAATCCCGCGAGCCCGGCCGGCCGCTTCGGAGTGTATTCGCTGCAGCTGTTCGATCGGTTGGATTCCTACTTCGAGACCCGGGCCCGGGCGGCAGCCTCGGGAGCGAGCCTGACGGAGATGCGGGCGATCTACGAGGCCTACGATCCGGCGCCGGGTGCGGAGGTGGTCGAGGCGGCGCTGAGCGCCGAGTCGGATCCCGATCTGCGCGACATCATGCTCGTTACTTACATGGCCGCCCCGATCAAGACCGACCCCGCAACTGCTCGCTCCGCCCTGGACGAGATCCCGCCAGGCTCGCCAGCGTGGCTGGTCCAGCCATCGGGCCTGACGAAGGGCCTCAACGCTGCGGGCGAACAGGACCGCGCCCGGGAATACGCCCTGGCCGTCCTCCGCTCGCCCCAAGTTGAGGCGAGTCGAAACGAGGACCTGCGCACGGTGGCGCTCGCCTGGCTGCTCGAGGACGCGCTGGGGAGGGGCAGCAAGGACGAAATGGAGGCATATCACGCCTGGCTGATCGGGGAGTATCCCGACTCGGACGCAGCCGCGAAGGCGGCCGCG
This sequence comes from Gemmatimonadota bacterium, assembly GCA_016649455.1. Taxonomy (GTDB): domain Bacteria; phylum Gemmatimonadota; class Gemmatimonadetes; order Palauibacterales; family Palauibacteraceae; genus Carthagonibacter. Next base: position 2,297 of record JAENXO010000372.1, read on the forward strand.
TTGTACGCGCCCGACAGGCTGATTCAGCCGGGCAGCCGGATCCCGGACTTCGAGATCCGCTCGCTGGACGACCCGTCCGTCACGTACACCCGGGAGGATCTCGCGGGCAGCGTCGTGATGCTGGACTTCTGGGCCACCTGGTGCGGGCCGTGTATCAGCGAGATGCCTTACATGCACGAGGCGTTCGAGAAGTACTCGGCGGATGGGTTCACGATTCTCAGCCTGTCCTTCGACCTCGAGCGCGAAGACGTGGACAGGTTCAGATCCGAGGGAGACTGGCCGATGCCGTGGATGCACGTGTTCGTCGAGCAGGGCGCCGAGAGCGAACTGGCACACAGCCTGGACGTCGTGAACATCCCGCGCGCCATCCTCATCGGGCGGGATGGAACGATCCTGGCCACCAACGAATCCCTGCGTGGTGAGCAGCTGGACGAGACGCTGGCCCGCGTGATCCGGGGTGAGAACTGATGGTCGCCCCGGGCTCATTCAGTCGCCGGGCCCTGACCGCAGTCGCCCTGCTCACAGCGGCTCTTGCCACGCCACCCGGTCTCGTCGCACAGGGCGTCCGGGGTGGAGCGGACTCCGTCCGGGTCCGTGTCGCTGGAGTCGAGCGGCTGACGGCGCAGGATATCGGGGGTGACGCACCGGCCGTCGAGATTCGGGTCGCCATCGAGCACGCGGCCGGCTTCCACTCGTGGCCGGACGAGCCTGTCGTGCCGCCCGAGTTGAAGGGGCTGAACCCGATCGCCACCTCGATCGAACTCACCTCGGCGCCCGACGGAGTGGAGATCGAGAGCATCGATTGGCCGGATCCGGTCACGGTCACCGTGCGCTACACGAGCGAGCCGCTCGACCTGCTGTCGTTCACCGGCACCGTGGTCGCCCGAGTCCGTGCCCGTCTGCCCATGAGCCAGGCCGGGGATGCGACTGCGCCGTCGCCCGAC